>DASQZE010000169.1:0-4267 GCA_035638875.1 Longimicrobium sp. | reverse complement strand
ACCGCATCACGGAGTTCTACGAGAAGCCGCCGCTGGAGGACCTGGGGGGCAAGGAAAGCCCCGTGGAGGCGGAGATGGAGGAGGCGGGGCGCATCTACCTGGCGTCCATGGGCATCTACATCTTCGACTGCCAGGTGCTGCAGGAGCTGCTGGCGGCGCATCCCGACGCCAACGACTTCGGCAAGCACATCATCCCCCGCGCCATCCACGAGCGGAAGGTGGTGTCGTACCCGTTCAAGGAGTACTGGAACGACATCGGCACGGTGCGGTCGTTCTTCGAGACCAACCTGATGCTCACCGATGCGCAGCCGGCGTTCAACGTGTTCGACGAGCAGATGCCGCTGTACACCAACGCGCGCCTGCTGCCGCCCGCCAAGATCACCCGCTCGCGCATCGAGGCGTCCATCATCTCCGAGGCGTCCGTCATCATCGACGCGGACATTTCGCAGGCGGTGATCGGCATCCGCTCGTACCTGGGAGCCCGCACCCGCATCCACCGCACGGTGATGATGGGCGCGGACTACTACCGCTGGGAGGACCCGGGGAGCCGCAACCGCGTGGAAGGCCCGCCGCGCCCCGGCGTGGACGAGGACAGCACCATCGAGGGCGCCATCATCGACAAGAACGCCTCCATCGGCCGCGACTGCACCATCACCAACGCGGCGGGGGTGCACGAGGGCGAGGGGCCGGGCTTCTACATCCGCGACGGGATCGTCGTCATCGTGAAGAACGCCGAGATCCCGGACGGCACCGTCATATGAGGATCGCGCAGCTCACCAACGAGTACCCGCCCAACGTGTACGGCGGGGCCGGCGTGCACATCGAGTACCTGTCGCGCGAGCTGGCCCGGGCCGAGGGCGGCGCCCACGACGTGCAGGTGCTGTCCTTCGGCGACCAGGACGAGGGGGATAGAAACCTGCGCGTGCAGGGAATCCAGCCCGCGGCAAAGCTGCCGGCGCGAGACCCGCGGCACGCCCGGCTGCTGGATGCGCTCATCCGCGACCTGGCCATGGTGGGGACGGTGGATGCGCCCGACATCGTCCACTGCCACACCTGGTACACGCACCTGGCCGGCTGCCTGGCGCGGCCGCTCACGGGCGCGAAGCTGGTGCTGACGACGCACTCGCTGGAGCCGCACCGCCCCTGGAAGCGCGAGCAGCTGGGGACGGCGTACGACGTGAGCACCTGGATCGAGGGGACGGCGTACCGCAGCGCGGACGGGATCGTCGCCGTGTCGCAGTCCATGAAGGCGGACGTGCAGGCGCTGTACGGGGTAGACCCGGACCGCGTGCGCGTCATCCACAACGGCATCGATCCCGAGGAGTACCAGCCGCGGCACGATCCGGACGGCCTGCGCGCGCTGGGGGTGGACCCGGACGTTCCCATGGTGCTGTTCGTGGGGCGCATCACCCGGCAGAAGGGCATCCTGCACCTGGTGCGCGCGCTGCGGCACCTGCGGCCGGGGATGCAGGTCGTGCTGTGCGCCGGCGCGCCGGACACGGAGGAGATCGGGGCGGAGATGGCGGCGCTGGTGCGGGAGGTGACCCGCGACGCGCCCGTGAAGGTGGTGTGGATCCCGGAGATGCTGCCCAAGCCCCAGGTGATCTCGCTGTACTCGCACGCGGACGTGTTCGTCTGCCCGTCGGTGTACGAGCCGTTCGGGATCATCAACCTGGAGGCGATGGCGTGCGAGACGCCCGTCGTGGCCTCGGCGGTGGGCGGCATCCCGGAGATCGTCGTTCCCGGCGAGACGGGGGTGCTGGTGCCCATCGAGGCGGAGGGCGGCGGATCGGTGGAGCCGCGCGATCCCGAGGCGTTTGCCCGCGCGCTGGCGGATGCCGTCAACGCGCTGATGGATGCGCCGGAGCGGCGCGCGATGATGGGCAAGGCGGCCCGCGCGCGCGTGCTGGAGCACTTCAGCTGGCAGGCCATCGCCATGCAGACGATCGCCTTTTATCGCGAGCTCCTGGAGAGGCCGGACAACACGGGCAGATAGCGATCCGCGGCGGGTTGTCGTACCGCCGCCACGTTCGGGGAGCGCAGGGGGCGCGGAGAGATGCTTCTCCGCGCCCTTTCTTTGTTCGCACGTGATCCGGATTCGCGGCCGGCGCATCCCGGGCCGCATCAGACCGGCGCCGAGAAACGGGTATCGTCGTGTCCCTCAATAGGATGAACGTAGCGCGTAATGACGTGCATCCCGCAGGACCGACCCACAGCCGTTGGGGGCATTGATGAAGCGTACGGGCGAGTTCCGGCGACCGGCCGCTCCGCGGGACGATTCGCCCATCCATCGGCGCGAATTCCTTCTTTGCCGCAGCCCATCATGAGCAAGGTGGAAGTGCTGTACTTTGCTGCAGATCCGCTATCCATCCCGCCAGACGGAACCGCCCCGCCTCTGCAACTGGGTCGGGAGGTGCGGAAAATCCGCCAACGGGTGCGTGCCGCCAAACATCGGCATGCTCTGCGGTTTGACGTGCACCTGGCGACACGTACGGAGGACCTGATGCAGGCCTTCTCCGAGGCGCGTCCGCAGGTGGTGCACTTCAGCGGGCACGGCGGGGCAACCGGACTGAAGTTCGACGGGCCTGACGGCGGAGGGCCGCAGTCGGTGAGCGCGGATGCGCTGGCGCAGTTGTTCACCACGTTCCGGGGTGACATCCGCCTGGTCGTGCTGAACGCCTGCTACAGCGAACCGCAGGCGAGGGCGATCGCGGACTCCGTGGGGTGCGCGATCGGTACCCGCGGGCCGATCTCCGACACCGCCGCGATCACCTTCGCGTCAGCGTTCTACAGCGGGATCGCCTTTGGTGAGTCGGTTCAAACCGCATGGGACCGAGCGGCTACCGCATTGGCGCTGGATGGGGTTCCGGAGAAGGAATGCCCGAGGATAGTGACAGGCAAGAGTGTCGACGCCTCGAAACTGATCCTGATTCCCGATGCGCAGGAACCCCGTACAGAGCCGATGCCTCGATGGGAGTCGTTTCTCATCTTCCTGGTCGGCGTGCTGTCCCTTGCGGGAGGGATGGCGCTCGACGTCGCTTTCGCGCTGGCGCTGACTGTAAGTGTTGTACCCGTCCTCATCACCGCCGGGCTCATGCGGTACGCCCGCTCGCCAGTGGCGCGCGGAGCAATGCGTCCAGCCCGAACAGCGCTGTCCGCGGTCATGCTTTCCGCTGCGGCGATGCTCGGTGGGACGTCCGTCGTCAAGGCGATCGTGGATGAGGACGAGACATCTTTGCAGGAAGTCCAATTGGCGGTTTGTGCGCAGGGGGAAACATCTCGTCCGCTCGGGTTGCTGACGCCGCCTGCGGCTTCCAAGCCGACGGGTGGGGAATCCGGGGTGGAGGGAGAACTGGCGGAGGCGAAAGCCAATTACGAGGCCGGAAACTACGACGCTGCTTTCCTCGGGTTCCAGCGCGCCGCGGACGCCGGCAGTGCCGAGGCCATGGGCCATGTTGGGACTGCGCATCTATGTGGAGAGGGAACGGAACGGCGACCCGACCTGGCCAGGCAATGGCTACTCCGCGCGGCGGACGGGGGAGATGCACGGGCCATGTACGCGCTTGGAATGGCGCACGAGACGGGGCAAATCTTCGAAAACCGGAGCCCAGGCCGCGCGAAGCGCTGGTACCGCAGATCCGCAACCCTGGGTTATGTGGATGCCATGCGCGGCCTCGCCCGTCTTCATCTCAGGGATGGAGCCGCCGACAGCGCACTGGTGTGGTACGAGAACGCCGCCGAGGCCGGTTCCGTAGACGCCCTGGTAGATGCTGGCCGCATCTACGAGGAGGGACGGCTGGTAGGGGGCGTCAACGCGGATTCAGCGATCAACAGGTACCGGCGGGCAGCGGACGAGGGCTCGGCGCCGGGGATGTACGAGCTGGGTCGAATCTACCAGGAGGGCGTCGTCGTTCCACGCGACTATCCCGTGGCCCACGTCTGGTACGAGCGGAGCGCGACGGCGGGCTCCGCGGATGCCATGAACCAGCTGGGCATCCTGCACCAGAAAGGCCTGGGCGTGCCGGCGAGCCGCGACGAGGCGCTCCGTTGGTATCACCAGGCCGCTGATGCGGGCTCCGCCGAGGCGCGGCAGAACCTGGCAGCCCTGGAAGGTGGCTGGCGGGGCTGGCTGCGGCGCTGGTTCTGACGGCGGACGCGGTGAACGTAGCAAGGCGGAAGCGCGGGCGTGGAATCGTATCCACACCCGCGTTTTCTACTGCCGCCGAACGCGGAGGCATGGCCTCGGCGGGTGCTGGGTCACCAGTGA
>DASQZE010000168.1:0-17934 GCA_035638875.1 Longimicrobium sp. | reverse complement strand
CTCCACGTCGTCCGTGAGCTCGCGCAGGGCGTCGCGCAGCCGGTCTTCCCAGCTACGCACCAGCACCGCCACCTCGCGCTCCAGGGCGCGGACGTCGGGAACGGGCGTCTTGCCGTCCACGGCCAGGTAGAAGTGCAGGCGCGCGCGGTCGCCCGCGGCCATGGCCATCACCTGGTTCATCACCGTGCCGCCCAGCCGCTCCCCCAGCCGGTCGCCGATGGCGTGCCGCACCTCGGCGCTATAGCGGCCGCGGGGAAGGATCACCATCACCGCCGCGTGGTCGCGCTGCTCGTCCGCACGCACCACCACGCGCACGTCCTCGGTGAACAGCGAGTCCAGCGACGCCTGCACGGCCTCGCCCAGCTGCTCCACGGAGGCCTGGAACAGCTCCTCCTTGGGCATGGTGTTCAGGACGGTGACGATCTCCTTGTAGTCGTGCCCGCCCACGCGCGCGCCGGAGCGCTCCAGCACCCGCCGCAGCTTGCCGCGCAGGATGGGGACGTCGTCCGCGTCCGTGGCGTACGCCTGCGAGGTGAACAATCCCAGGAAGCGCCGCTCGCCCCGCACGCGCCCCTGCTCGTCCAGCGTCTTGACCCCGATGTAGTCCATCCGCACGCGGCGGTGCACCGTGGCCACGCGGTTGCTCTTGGCCACGGAGAGCACGGGGCCCTCCAGCAGCCGCGCGCGCAGCCCGGGCTCCATGCTGGCCACGGGGACGGGCGCCTGGTACGCGGACGACGCCGGGTCGCGCAGGATGCCCAGCCCCGAGCCGGGGGCCAGCGACACCGCCGCCCCGTCGCCCTCGCCGCCGATGGTGTACTCGCGGTAGCCCAGGAAGACGAAGTTGCCGCGGCCCAGCCAGCGCAGGAACTCGGCGTTCTCGGCGAGCTCGGCGGCGCGGTCGGGAAAGCGGGCGGCGTACTGCTCCACGATCCGGGCGTCGGCCTCGGCCTGCGCCACCATGGCGTCGAAGTCGCCCGTCGCCTCCACCACGTCGCCCAGCGAGCGCTTGACCTCGTCGCGGATGGCCTCGCGGCGGGCGGGGTCGTGCACGCGCGCCACCTCGGCGTGCGTGAGCGCCTCCAGGGTGCCCGCCTCGCCGCCGATGGCCACGATCTCGCCCGCGGCGTCGCGCTCCACGCGCAGCACGGGGTAGATGTACTGGTGGATGGGCAGGTCTTCGCGGCCCAGGTACTCGCGGATGGTGTCCACGATGAAGGGCCGGTCGCCCACCTCGGCGCGGACCACGGTAACGCCGGCGGCCCACCCCTCTTCTTCGGGGTTGATGACCTGCGCGTTCACCTGGTCCGGGCGCGCGCGGCGCAGGAACTCCCAGGCGCCCAGGGTCATGCCGGCCAGCTGCTCGGCGCCGCGCTCCTCCAGCAGGTGGCGCGGCGCCTTGGCAAAGAAGGCGCGGGCGAACTCGCAGAGCAGGGCGTCGTCGGCCCGTGCCAGGCGGGAAAGATGGTCGCAAAGCTCGTCCACCGTCACCGCGCGGGGTGCGGAGGCGAGCGTCGGTTGCGGAGTGCTCATGCGTGCGCTGCTGTGCTGTGCTCGGCGAAAAAGTAAACGGCTACGGCGTCTCCGGCGTAGCCGGGCAATGTAAGCGACGAGGATGCGTTTGGCACGTCACGGGGCAAAGTCAGGGGGAACGGCGGGGCGGAACGGCGGGGCCGCTGTTCCCCACCCCCCGGCCCCCTCCCCCGGCAACCTGCGCCGGGAGAGGGGGAGAACTGCGGATCGTGCACGGAGGCGGGCATCCCGCCGCGCCCCCACCCGCTCGTCGCCTCGCGACCTCCCCCAATCCTGGGGGAGGTTGGGCACGGGCGAGTCTGTGCCGGTGGGACCGGCACTGTGCACCCACGGAGGGCCCCCTCCCCCCGGCCCCCTCCCCCGCTTCGCGGAGGGAGGGGGAGAACTTCGTTCAGCGATGCGGGCTGCTTTTTCCGGCACGAGCTCCGCCCTGCGCAACCCTCCCCCAGGGGGTTTTGGGGGGAGGGTTGGCGAGGTTTACGAGCCCGGAAGGGGGCGCTCGCGGGCTCCGCCATCGCGACGGCACCGTCCCATCCAACCTCCCTCCCCCACGCAGTTTGCGCCGTTTGTGGGGGAGGGTCGGGGAGGGGGGGCGCCCGGCCCGCGACGGGGCTCCGCTTCTACCGCCTCGACGTTCCCTCACCGCTCCGTCGCCCTCACCGCTCCATCGTCATCACCGCGACCATCGTCTCGATGCCGTCCCACAGGTTCTGCAGGCGCAGGTTCTCGTTTTCGGCGTGCTGGTTGTTGTCGTGGTTCACCAGGGGCACGGTGAGGGTCCGCGTTCCCAGCGCGGCGCTGATGATGGAAAGCGGCAGGCTGCCCCCCAGCGTGGGGACGGCGAGCACGGGATCGCGCGTGGTGGACTGTACGGCGCGCAGCACGGCGCGCGACACGGGCAGGTCCATGGGCGTGCGCTCGGCGTTGTATCCGCCCCCCCGCACCCGCACCCGGGCAATCCGCGGATGCGCGCGGCGCTCGTCGGGCGTGGGCTCGCGGTCCAGCACGTGGTAGCCCTGCGCGCGGACGTGGTCCATCAGCCGCCCCGTCTGCCGGCGGACGTCGTTGCCGAGGACCAGGCGCAGGTCCAGCACGGCCGTCGCCTCCGTGGGGATGACGTTGCGCGCGCCCGCCGTGATGCCGCCGCTCTCGAAGCCGTTCACGTTCAGCGACGGCTCCGCGATCAGCTCCACCAGCGACCGGCCGCCGCCTTCCACCGCGGCCAGGCCCAGCTCCGCCATCAGCGCGCGGTCGTTCGCGGGGAGGGCGCGGATGGCCTCCAATTCCGCCGGGCCCAGCGGCTGCACGTCGTCGTACCAGCCGGGGACGGTCACGCGGCCCGCATCGTCCTTCATCGACGCCAGCAGCTCGGCGAGCATCATGGCCGGATTCGGCGCCCAGTTGCCGTAGTGGCCGGAGTGCAGGGGGCGCAGGGGGCCGTAGACCGTCACGTCCACGTTCACGTCGCCGCGCACGCCGAAGACCACCTGCTTGGCACCGGACGGGTGCACGGGCCCGTCCGCGATGATCCACGCGTCCGCGCGCAGCGCATCCGCATGGGCGCGGAGGATGGCGTCCAAGTGCGGCGAGCCGGCCTCTTCCTCCCCCTCGAAAAAGAACTTCAGGTTGGACGACGGGGTGATCCCGCCGGCGCGCATGGCGTCGACGGCGGCCAGGATCGCCATCACCCCCGCCTTGTCGTCGCTGGCGGAGCGCGCGTAGAGGCGCCACTCGGGGTCGATGGGCTGCCCCTCCGCCGGCAGGGGGATGATCTGCCCGCCGCGGTCCAGGCGCGCGGTACGGAGGACGGGACGCCACGGATGGCTGCCCGTCCACGCGGCGCTGTCCGTGGGCTGCCCGTCATAGTGCGCGTAGAGGACGAGCGTCCGCGTGGCGCCGGGCACCCGCCACTCGCCGTAGACGGCCGGCGGCGCGTCCCCCGCCTGCAGCAGGCGGGGCTCCAGGCCGCGGCGGCCCATCATCGCCAGCAGCGAATCCGCGTTCAGGCGGATGTCCGCGGGGGCGGTGACGACGTTGGGAAGGGAAAGGAATCCCACGTACTCGCGCAGCAGGGCGTGCTCGTGCGCCTGCCTCCACTGGCGCACGGCGGGCGACTGCGCCTGCACGGGGGGCGCGAGGACGGCGGAGAGAAAGGCCATGGCGGCGGCCGCGGTGCGACAGGAGCGGAGGACGGGCATGCGGATCCGGATGGGGGGATGCGATCGGCCTGGGACGGGATGCCGGATATGCTCGCGCCTCCCCGGTGGCGGCGCAACCATCCGCATCCATCCCCCTGGACGGACGCAGGCGCCGCGAGAAGTCGCGGCGCCTGCGGATGACGACGGGGCGGGGATTCGGTCAGCTCACGCCGGCTGCCGGCGAGCCGCTGGACGGCGATGATCAGCAGCCCCAGCGCCATGATGGCGGCGAACCCCGCGCCCAGCGATGGAATCCAAGTCTTTTCCCCCACCGGTTCTCCTCCTGATTCTCAAGCTCCGGCGCGGGCGGGGGACCGGCAGTTTCACGCAGTCAAAGATCTACGCTCAGGCGCACCGTCACCTGGCGCGGGGCGTTGTAGGTGAACGCGCCGCTGCCGACCACGTTCCACGCGAACGCGTCCAGGACGTTGGTGGCGGCCACACGCAGGGCCGCGGACCGCCCCGCTACCGTGAACCGGTACCGCGCCCCGGCATCCAGCAGCGCGACACCGGGTGCCGTGAGCGTGTTCGCGGCGTTCGCGGCACGACTGCCGGAGCTCGCGACCGCCACGTCCCAGGAGACCGCCGGGTGTGCCGGGGGCTGGTAGTCCACGTTGGCCACCACGTTCCACGCGGCAATCCCCACCGGCCGCGCCCCGACGGTCCCTGCCCGAACCTGCTCCCCGCTGACCTCCGCGTCGATTGGCACGGCCCCGGCCACCACCCGCAGCCCGGGCGCGACCTCGCCGGAGACGGACACCTCCAGCCCCTGGTGGCGGACGCGCCCCAGCGGGCGGAACTCCCGGCCGGAATCCAGCGCGTAGTACGGCTTGTCCACGCGGAACGCACCAGCCGTGAGGCGGATGGTGCGCGTGACGGCCCAGCGGACGCCGGCGTCGACCTGTTCCGTGCGGATGGGGGGCGGCGCATCGCCGCGGTTCACGGCGACCTCCGGCGCCACGGGACTTTCCTCCAGCCCCTGGGTGAAGCCCGCGTAGACCGCGGTCCCGCGGCCGGGGTGTACCGTGACGGCTCCGTTGTACAGGAGCAGCGCGTCGCGGGAAACGGGGAGCGCGCCCCCGGGAGCGGTCACCGCCTTGCGGTACTCCGCTCGTTGCACGCCCAGCCCCAGCTCCCCCACGCCGTTCCAGCGCGCCAGGTAGGACATGCCGCCCGTCCACTGCCGGACGTGGTCGCGCGTCTGGGGCGCGAGCTGGAACTCCGGGGCGGGCGCGAAGCGGCGCTCGCCGATGCGCCCGGGCCCGAGGTCCGCGCGGCCGGACCCGCCATACCGCCGGTGCAGGTCGCGCCCGCGCACGGAGACGTGGACCGCCTGCGCCAGCCGCCCTTGGCCGAACGACCGGGAAAGCCGCACCTCGCCCGAGGTGGACGCGAACCGCTCCGCCCCCGTGGCGACCGCCACCCGGTTGGCCATGCCCTCCGCCGTCGCGTCCCGGAACAGGAGGGAAAAGGTGCGGTGGGGCGCTTCCGCCGACCGGTACACGCCGCCTCGCAGGGCCCACCCGAAGAGGGGGGCGCTGGCGAGCATCCCCGCATTCGTCCGCGTGACCTCCGTGTCGGCCCAGGGCTGGCCGAAGAAGCGCCGGCGCGGGACCTCCGGGGGCAGGTGGTCCCCCGCGACCAGGACCACGGGCGCGGCGGACCGGTCCACGACGTCGATGCGGCTCCAGAAGGGGAGCACCTCCACGTGCTTCGCCGGCCGCCAGCGCGGCACGAGGGCCAGCGACGAGACGAGGGCGTCGCCTCCGTCCGGGTACCGGTTGCGGTACAGCCCCACCCCGCCGCCCACGCCGAGCACGCCGGCGGCCACCGGCAGCTGCACGTCGGTCTCCAGCTGGGCGCCGCCGTACGAGTTGAGCTGCGAGACCACGCTCACCACCCGCGCGTCGCCGGGCTTGCGCAGGCGGTACTCCACGATCCCCGTGGGCGCCGGGAACGAAGCCCCGCCGGCCGACATCCCCACGCGGACGGAGTGCCCGGCCACCAGGCGGCTGGTGAATTCCCCGCGCCGGTCGAAGTAGAGGCCCTCCAGCCGTACGTTGCCGGCCGCGAGCGGGCTGAAGCCGCGCACGTCGTCGGGGCCGTACAGGCCGATGCTCTCGCCGCCCACGCTGGAGCCGAACGCGTCCTCGGCGGCGGTGACGGGGTTCTCCCCCGCGCGCTGTGCCCGTGCTGTCCCCGCGGCCGCAGCGCATGCCGTGAGCAGGAGGGCCGCCAGGGTGGCATGTCTGTGCTTCATCGTCCCATATTCCGTTGTTCGCCGCCGGCTTCCTGCGCGGCACCTGCCGGGGAAGCGTGCCCACGGCGCAACGGTAGGGGCGGGCCCGGTCATGCTCAAATGAAGGATCGCTCATGAACCCCGGCGGCGTACCCCAATGACCGATGCGCAGCTGCAGGCGTTCGTCGCCGTGGCCGACCACGGCAGCTTCACGGCCGCGGGACGGGAGCTGGGGATGTCGCAGTCCGCGGTGAGCAAGGCCGTCACCGCGCTCGAGGAGGTGCTCCGGGTGACGCTGCTGGTGCGCAGCGCGCGCGGAATCCAGCTCACGGAGGTGGGGGAGACGATGATGGTGCGCGCCCGCGAGGTGCTGCGCCTGAAGGCCTCCATGCGCGACGAGGCCGAGGCGGCGCGCCGGCTGCGGCGCGGGAGCGTGCGGGTGGGCTCGTTCGGGACCACGTCGTCGCGCCGCCTGCTGCCGCCCATCCTGCAGGCGTTCGCGCGCGGCTACCCGGAGATCGCCGTGTCGGTGGTGGAAGGGAGCGACCCCGAGGTGGAGCTCTGGCTGCGGGAGGGAAAGCTGGACGTGGGGTTCGTGACGCTGCCCAACGAGGAGTTCGACACCTTCCGGATTGCCCGCGATGAGCTGGCCGTGCTCCTTCCCGCCGCCCACCCGCTGGCCGCCGAAGACCGGATCACCCCCCGGCAGCTGGCCTCCCTCTCGTTCATCATGTCCACGGGCGGGTGCGAGCCGGCCGTGCAGCAGATCCTGCGCGAGGCGTCGCCCGAGGTGCGGTACCACATCCGCGAGGTGCACACCCTCGTGGAGCTGGTGCAGCAGGGGGCGGGGGTGGCGGTAAAGCCGATGCTGTCGCTCCCCGATCCGCTCCCCCCGGGCGTCGTGTGCCGCCCGCTGGACCCGCCGCGGATGCGGGAGATCGGGCTCGCCGTCCCCCGCGAGCGGGACACCTCGCCCGCATGCCGGGCGTTCCTGCGCGTCGCGGGCGTGCGGCGGGGCGTGTCCGCGTGATCCATCCTTCTGCTCTTCTATCTGACCCTGTTCCTCTGTATCCCCAGATGTTGTTTTTCCGGAGTTCCTCAGCGCACGGCAAAGATGGGCGTGCGGGTCTCGTAGCGGCGGGTGGGAAGGCCGAGCAGGCGGACGAAGAAGCGGCGCACACCCGTCTCCACGGCGCGGCCCACGGGCTGCTTGCCGGCGGCGGCGGGGCGTGCCTGGCCGCGCAGCCAGTGGCGCAGCTCCTCCAGGTCGCTGGCGGAGAGCGTCTGCACGTTCAGCGTCACCAGGTAGTAGAAGCGGCCGCCCGTCTCCGGGCGCAGGCTGGGCTGCAGGGCAGCCTGCAGCGCCGCCTCGGCCGCCTCCAGGGTAGAGTAGCGGCGCTGCACGCGCCCGTCCTCCAGCGTGTACCCCTCGCCGAGGGGCGCGCGCAGCACGGCGCGCTGAATGGTCTGCACGCCGGCCAGCTGGTCGAACGGGTCTTCCTTGCGCCACATCTCCACGCGGAACTCCAGCCGCAGGGGCAGCCCGTTCTGCAGCGCCTCGCGCAGGGCCGGGTCGCGCAGCAGCCCGCCGATGCGGACGATGGGGCGCCATTGCGCGGATTGGCCGCCCACCGAAACGGCAAGCGGCCTGCGCGGCTGCGCGTCCGCGGGCACCGCCATCACCATCAGCAGCACCGCGAGCCAGGCGAGAAAGAGGGGCCGGACGGATCGAATCAAAAGCGCGGGGCAAGCCGGATGAAGAAGTTCACGCCGCCACGGTCACGGTCGTCCATCACCGGGACCGCGAAATAGATGCCCAGGTCGCCCACGAGCACGCCGGCGCCCACGTCCACCACGGTGGGCTCGTCGTATCCGTCCACGCCGCGCCACCCGCGGCCGGCATCCACGAAGAGGACCCAGCCCAGGTCCGCGTCGATGGAGGCCCATCCCCTCCAGCCGCCCCCGTCCGCGTACTCCGCGTCCTCGTCGTCGCCCCATCCGCCCAGGTCCAGCCGGAACGACAGGTCGCCGCGGTACTCGGCCTGGAAGAGCCCGTACCCGTCGCAGCCGTAGCGGGGGTAGAAGTTGCCCTGCGTCCCCGAGCTCCCCTCGCTCACCGACTCGGCGCGGGCGCCGCAGTCCAGCGCGAACAGGGGAAAGGCGGGGAGGGTGCCCTCGCCGCCCAGGGCGTGCTGCCGCTGGGGGGGCAGGCCGCCGCCGTTGATGGAGGCCGCGCCCGCCAGCCGCAGGTTTAGGCGCGACGAGGGGCTGATGCGGTTGTAGCGGCGGATGTCGAGGGTGCCCGACAGCCACTTCACGTCGTACAGCTGCGGCGTCAGGGGGCCCGCGTCGCGCGTGTTGGCCCCCGGGCGGGTGAGCGTGCTGCGCAGGGCCTTTTCCAGCTCGCCGCGCACGTACCAGCCCGTGGAGGGGTCCTGCGCGTCGCTGCGGCTGTCCACCTCCATGATGGTGGCCACGCTGCTCAGCCGCCCCTCGCCGGCCAGCGGCTGCGGGCGCCACGGCTCGTCGTTCTTGTAGAGCGCCGGCGGGCTCCCCGGGGCCATGCTGCGGTGCCGCTCCTCGCGGTACTCCACCGTGGTGGAAAGCGGCCACTGGCGCGGGGCCAGCGTGGCGAAGGCGGTCCATCCGCGGCGGTGGTAGTGGTCGCGGAAGTCCTGGTGGAGAACGAAGGTGCTCAGGCTGTTCTCCAGGTCCGTCAGGTGCCCGGCCTCGATGGGGTCCACCACGGAGAACGCCCGGCCGCCGATGCGGAACGCCCGCCGCCCGCCGAAGAACTGCTCGATGCGCGCGTCGTATCCCCAGCGCTCGGGCCCCAGGCCGCCGTCCTGCTCCGTGCGGAAGATGGCCAGGGCGCGCACGCGCAGGGGGTTGCTGCCTCCGGTCTCCACCGCCGGGCCGAACTTGATGGGGAGCCCTTCCACGCGGTTGTAGCTGCGGCCCGTGGCGAGCACGAACTGCGCGTGCCCGCGTCCGTCGTCCTGGCTGTCCCAATCGTCGCTTTCGCCCTCCGTGGCGGCGCCGATCTGCCCCGACGCGTCCGCGGCCGCGGCGGCCAGACCGGTGCAGTCGCCCGTCACGTCCACGACGCCGGCGCGGCGGCAGTGGCTCACGGGCTCCGCGAACACCACCATCTCGCCGCCCACCTCGGCGCTGTCCTGGCCGGCGATGTCGCCGCCCACCACCAGTACGCTCCCCGTGATCTCCGCGCCCTGCAACAGCCGCAGGCTGCCGTTGACGACGACGAGGTCGCCTTCCACGCGGCCGCCGAGGGAAAGGTCGCCGTCCAGCACGGCCACGTCGCCCCCGATCACGTCGCCGGACTCGATCTGGGTGTTGCCCTCGTAGCGGCGCGTGCCGGCGTCGTTCAGGATGCGGGATGCACGTTGGGCCAGGTCCGCGGGCAGGGCGCCAGCGTCCTGTGCCCGCGCGGCCAGGGGCGCGGCGAGAGCCAGCGCCATCAGGGCCGTCAGCGCGAAAGCGCGCATGAGGGTATCTCCAGGGTGGGATGCGACTGTACGGTGATGCCAGTCGCAGGGCGAAGGCCGTGCCTGCGCCGTCCGGTTCGGCATGTGATTGAACAAAGCCGGTTTACGTCTCCGCGCCGATCCACTGCTCCCTGAATCCGTGTCACTTCGACGCATCCTTTCGACGCATCGGACGCCAAGCCGTTGCGTCTCCGGATCTCGACCTCCGTCACCATCTCCGCGCCGTGACGCTGTTCATCGCGGTTTTTTCGGAGGGCATGCATACTGTCCGCGGGGCGAATCGCGGCCGCTGCGCCTCCGGATCTCGACCTCCGTCATCATCTCCCCGCCGTGCTGCTGTTCATCGCGGTTTATCGGAGGAGACGATGCACGCCATCGGGCCCGGAAGGCGGTGAGCAACGGATCCACACGATCGCGTCCTTTTGGCAGTTTGCGCGCGACCGCAATCCGCTCTCCCCGCACCCGGCCGAACCCGTTTGCAATGCCTGCTGCCGTGCTCGGGCGTGGATCGTAAACGGACGCGATCGGGTGATCCTGTGCTGCGCCGGGTTCCCCGCAGTGAGGCGGAATGCCTGCTTTGCAAAGAATTCGGATGCTGACCGCGATGCATTCGCCGCTGCCGTCACCCCGGCCTTATATAATAGGAGGCTGCGCATCGACGGTGGCTGACGATCAGCCGAACCGCATCCGCCTAACCGCATCCATCGAACCGTATCGGCCGAACCGCATCCTCCGAATCACATCCATCCGACCGCATCCGCCAAACCGCATCCATCGAACCGCGTCGGCCGAACGGCATCGGCCGAACCGCATCCGCCGAATTTCATCCACCGAATCGCATCGGCCGAACGGGATCCGCCGAATCCAGTCAACCGACGCCTCTCACCGCTCGACGTCGAGGCGGCGCATGCGGCGGTAGAGGTTGGCGCGGTCCGTCTGCAGCTTGCGCGCGGCCTCGGCCACGTTCCCGTCCGCCGACTCCAGCGCGCCGAGCAGCAGCTGCCGCTCGTACTCGTCCAGCCGGTCCGTGAGCGAGCGGTCGTCGTCCTCGCGGTAGGCGGGCGCCTCGACGGGGAGCGGACCGTTGCCGGCCAGCACCGCGCGGATCTCCGCCGCCCCCACCTCCGCCCCCGCGTGCAGGATGCCGATGCGCTCCAGGATGTTCGCCAGCTCGCGGATGTTGCCGGGCCACGAATGCCGAGACAGCGCCTCCATGGCCGGCGGCCCCAGGCGCGGCGGCTTGAGCCCGTGGCGGCGCTGGTTTCGACGGAGAAAGTGCTCCACCAGCAGCGGCACGTCGCCCGGGCGCTCTCGCAGGGGCGCCAGGTGCAGCGGGATGACGTGCAGGCGAAAGAACAGGTCCTCGCGGAACTTGCCCGCCGTGACCTCCGCGCGCAGGTCCTTGTTGGTGGCCGCCAGGATGCGCACGTCCACCTGGATGGGCTCCGTGCCGCCCACCCGCTCGATCTCGCCGCCCTCCAGCGCACGCAGCAGCTTGGCCTGCGCATCCATGCTCAGGTCGCCGATCTCGTCCAGGAAGAGCGTGCCCCCGCTGGCCAGCTCGAAGCGCCCGCGCCGCCGGTCGTGCGCCCCCGTGAACGCGCCCTTTTCGTGGCCGAACATCTCCGACTCCACCAGGTCGCGGGGGATGGCCGCGCAGTTCAGCTTGATGAACGGGCCCGCGGCGCGGCGGCTCTGCCGGTGGATGGCGGACGCGGCCACCTCCTTGCCCGTTCCGCTTTCCCCCGTGATGAGCACCCGCGCGTCCGTGGGCGCCACCCGCTCGATCATCTGCCGCACCTTGTCCACGTCCGGGCTGCGGCCCACCATCTCGTCGGGGTCGCCCAGCTCCTCCATGAGCGAGCGGTTGAGCTCGCGCGCCTTTCGCAGTTCCAGCGCGCTGCCCAGCGTGAGCAGCACCGCCTCGGGCGTGAGCGGCTTCTCGATGAAGTGAAAGGCGCCCAGCCGCGTGGCCTTGACCGCGTCGGAAAGGGACGCGCGGCCGCTCATCATGATCACGGGCAGGTCCGGCGCCGCCTCGCGCAGGCGGGGGAGCGCGTCCAGCCCCGTCTCGCCGCCCTCCATGTACAGGTCCATCAGCACCGCGTCGGGCTCTTCGCTCTGCACCTCGGACAGGGCGCCGAGCGCGCTGCCGGCCTCGCGCGTGCGGTATCCCTCGGCGCGCAGCAGGCTGCCCAGCATCCGGCGGATGTTGGGCTCGTCGTCGACGATCAGGACGGTGGATGGCATCAATTCCGACGGGCGGAGGGGCGTCGCGGTCCGGGTTGGTCTACGGTGTCGCGCATTCTACGCCCGCTGTCCCGATAGGTTTCCTCGGCGTGCGCGGATCAAAGTCTGACGATGATACGCCGATTCTCTTTGTCATCTGCTTCAGAACGGCAGACAACCTGCCGAGTCCCCATTATATTCAGCTTCAGCCATACGACAGGGGGAGCTTATGACCATGCAGACCTACAGGGCAGTGCTCGAGGGTGATCACCTCGAGTGGATCGATGCGCCGCCACCTCGACGCCGCGCGCAGGTGGAAGTGACACTCGTGCAGACCGAGTCAGAAGAAGAACGGCGGGCGCGCGGCCGCCGGATGGCGCGTGCGCTCCAGCGTGCTGCCGACGCCGGCGGTGCGCTGGCCGAGATCGCCGACCCTGTTGCCTGGCAACGTGAGATTCGGCAGGACCGGCCGCTGCCTGGACGCGAGGACTGATGCTGCTCGATACGAACATCATCATCTACTCCGTCCAGCAGCAGTATCTGGAACTCCGAGAGTTCATCGCCGAGCATACGCCGCTGGGTTCCAGCGTCAGCTACATCGAGGCCCTCGGATTCACCCGGCTGCTGCGGGACGAGCAGGCCGCGTTGGAAAGCTTCTTCGCCGACGCGATCCTGCTTTCGATCTCATGATGGAAGCCGTACGCCTAAGGCAGACCCGAAAGATGAGCTTGGGCGACAGTATCATTGCTGCTACGGCGCTCGTCCATGGGCTTACGCTCGTAACCCGCAACGTCGGCGACTTCCGCTGGATTCCGGATCTCAGTCTCCTCGATCCGCTCGCATGGCCCCCGACATCTCCATCTCGTCCGCCGCCCCATCCCCCGCCGGCAGCGCCACCCCGAACTCCGCGCCGCCTTCCGGACGGTTGCGGGCCCACACGCGGCCGCCGTGCGCCTGCACCGTCTGGCGCACCAGGGCCAGCCCCAGCCCCGTGCCGCGCGCCTTGGTGGTGAAGTCCGGCTCCCACACCCGCTCCACGTGCTCCGGCCGGATCCCCGGCCCGTCGTCCAGCACCCGCACCTCCACCTCCGCGCCCGCCTCGCGCAACTCCACCCGTACCGAGCCGCTACCGGCCGCGGCCACCACCTCGCCCGCGTTCAGCAGCAGGTTGGCAAAGGCGCGGGACAGCGCGTCGTGGTGGCCGCGCACGCAGGGAATGCCGTCTGGCGCCGCCAGCGCGGGGCGCACCTGCGGCGACAGGTGCGTGCGCAGCAGGTAGTCCAGCATCTCGCGCAGGTCGATGTCGCTGGGCGGGCCCTCCGGCATGCGCCCCAGCTGCGCGAAGGTGCGGGCCAGCTCCTCCAGCCGCGCGCTCTCCGCCTCCATCACCTCCAGCGCCTCGCGCGCGTCCTCCCGCTCCGGCGCCGTGCGCTGCAGCGTGTGCAGGGCAAAGCGCATGGGCGTGAGCGGGTTCTTGAGCTCGTGCGCCACGCGCCGCGCCATCCCCACCCACGTGCGTGCGCGCTCCGCCTCCAGGTCGCGCTCGTGCAGCTCCCCCAGCTCCGACACCATCCGCCGGAACGCCCGCCGCAGCACGGCGAACTCGTCCGCGGCGGCGCGACCGTCGTTGGCGGGGAGCGGCTCGCGGCGGGCCACCATCCCCGCCCACCCCGCCAGCTCCTCCACGGGCCGCGACAATCGCCGCCCGATGCTCCGCGACGCCCGCAGCGCCAGGACCGCCATCGCCCCGCCGATCAGAACGCCGGCGAGGGGGATGAGGATCATGGAGCGGTTGAGCAGGTACTCCCACCGCCGCGCGTTGGTGATGGACTCCTCCAGCTCGCGCCGGTGCCGCGCGGCCGCGCGGGCCAGGGCGGGGTCGCCGGACTGCTCCGCGCGGCGGATGAGCTCGCCGCCGCTGCCGCCCACGCGCTCCCACGCCCCCACCGCGTCGCTCAGGCGCACGGTGCGGGCGATGGCGTATGCGCCCAAGCCCACCAGCAGCAGCGAGGGGAGCACGGAAAACACCAGCAGGGCACGGCGGAGCCGGCGTTCGAACGGCCTGCGCCGGAGCATGACCACGGATCAGCACCAGGGGAGCGGGTTGACCGATGCGCGCGCGGCGCGGAGCTTGTTGCGCACAGCAAGTATGCCCGCGCGCGGCGGCCGGGGCAAGCGATGCGCGTCGATACGACACGGGGAGGCGGATGGAGCAGGCGCTGGAGGCGGAGCTGCGGGCGCGGTTCGACGTGCGCGAGGAGCCCTTCGCGCACGCGGGATGGGAAGTGGAACTCATCCTCCCCCGCGCGGCCGACGAGCTGATCGACGAGACCGAGTACGGCACGGACGAGCGGCTGCCGTACTGGGCGGAGCTGTGGCCCTCCGCGCGCGGTCTGGCCCGGCACCTCCTGGATGGGCCCGCGCCGTCCCCGTCCTCCTCCGACGGCGCGGCAGGGGTGGACTGGGCCGGCGTGCGTGTGCTGGAATTGGGATGCGGCGTGGCGCTGCCCTCGCTGGCCCTGCGCAGCCGCGGCGCGGAGGTGCTGGCCACGGACTGGTACGGCGACGCCCTGCGCTTCGCCCGGGCCAACGCGGCGCGCAACGGCCTGTCCCCGCTGCGCACGGAGATGCTGGACTGGCGCCATCCGCCGCCCGGCGCCGGCTTCGACCTGGTGATCGCGGCGGACGTGCTGTACGAGCAGCGCAACGCGGCCATCCTCGCCGCGCTGCTGCCGGCGGTGACGGCGCCCCGCGGCACGGTGCTCGTGGCCGATCCCGGCCGGACGTACGCCGGCGATTTCCTGCGCGCCATGCGCGAGGGTGGATGGGACGTGGAGGAGGCCGGCGTGCGCATGGAGCCCTCCGCCGCCGGCGTGGAGAGCCGCGTCCGCATCCACCGCCTGCGCCGCGCGGAGTGATGCGGACGGACGGATGCGTCACGGCCCAGGTCTGGCGAAACGGCATTCATTTTGCGACGATATAACCGTGCACAAGCCTGATCCGCGGAATGCTCTCGCGTCGCGATCCGTCCTGTCCGTGGGACCCGGAGCGCGGGGGGCGACCATCGGCCAAAACCGGATTCGAAAGGAAACCCATGCGTAAGATCCAACTCGACATCGACTTGCTGGCCGTGGAATCGTTCTCGACGGACGAACCCGCCAGCGGCCAGGGCACCGTACGCGCCTACGTCACCACGGTCGCGGACTTCTGCACGTCCGCTGGCGATGCGGTAACGTGCGCACGCCGCCGGACCGACTACGCCTCGTGCAACGTGGAATGCGAGTGCACGATCCAGGGGCGAAAGTGCCACAACCAGGGCACCGTTTGACGCCAGCATGGACAACGGAGGCACGGGCGGCTGCCATCCCCGGCCTCCGTCCGCGCCTCCGGCACTCCCGCCCCGTCGTTCCGGGCATCGGGAGAGTGGCCGGCGCTGGCGATCGGATTCCGCCTGGCGAGCGCCGGGGACGAGACGGATTGCGATGCGTTCGCGCGTGCGGTATCCTCTTCGCAGGTGCTTGGACAGACCTGTAACGTGGGGGTCCGCGTGCGATCCGCCGTTCGCCGCTCCGTCTGCCTGCATGAACAGAAATCCGGCCCGGCGCTCGGGGAGAGTGCCGGGCCGGATCGCATCCACCGTGGCCGATCGATGCGGGGCGCTCAGCCTGCCGCGTCTACCCGGGCGCGGCGAACCGGCGTTGGCGCGGCCTTCTTCGCGGAGGCGCGCGGCGCGGAGGCCCGCGTGCGCTTCTGCAGCACGACGCCGCGCTCGGCGGCCAGCTGCGCGACGACTTCGGGATGGTCAGCGAGGACGCGGAGGAGCGTGTCCGCCGTCTTGTTCTGCACGACGTTGCCACGTTCCCACCGCACTACAGTTTTTTCGCCGGAGCCAATCAGCTGCTCGAGGTCCGCCTGGGTCAAGTTGTACTTGCCACGCAGGGCGACGATCTCGTCGGGCGCGAGCAGGCCGTCCTCCGCGCGGATCTTGGCGGTGGCGCGGCGGAGCGTCACGTCCTCCATCCCGTTGATGTAGTACGTTTCGCCGCACCGGGCACAGCGGATGAACTCATCGTCGATGGTGACGACTCGCGTGCCCATCGAAAGCGTATGCGGTTCATGGACGAGCGTAGCCTCGCCCCCGCAGATGCCGCACATCATGGATCCCCCTATTTCTGCTTGAACTGCACCACGTGGGCTCGCCCGTCGAATCCCATCTGCAGCTTGACGTAGACGTGGACGCCCCGGTACTCAAGGTGATAAACGTCCTGCCAAAGTCCCGGGATACGGCCGGACTGCATCGTCTTGTAGAAATCACCCGCGGTAAGAATGAGCACGGCTTCCACGATTTCCTCGGTGCCGCAGTCCAGCGGCGCCCCACCATCCATTGCCGCCTGCGTGATGAGCCGGCTGACCTGCCCTTGCCCCACAAGCTGCTGCAGTAGCTGTAGGTCGTACGTTGGGGTATCCTGCATCGCGTGCCTCCTATGGTAGCATGATGCTACCGGAATAGCAACTCCGTGAGATCGAGGATGCCCGATTCCCGCGCAACGTGAAGGGCAGATCGACCCGCAAAAGTACACGAAGCAGGCAGTCTGCGCTATGCGTCCACTTTTGGTCAGGCCGGGAATGCAGATCGGCCCGGCGCTCGCGGGGAGCGCCGGGCCGATTCGCCGTCTGCAGTCTGTCGAAATCCGGTCGGCGGCCAGCCGATCCCGATCTGCTGATCAACCCCTACCGATCTGTCCATCCTGATCAGCTGATGCCCATGAGCCGGTCAGACTTCGGCGTACATGTCCATGGGGGGGCAGCTGCACACCAGGTTGCGGTCGCCGGCGGCGCTGTTCACGCGGCTCACGTGCGGCCAGAACTTCCGCTCGCGCACCCATTCCGCCGGAAAGGCGGCGCGCTCGCGGCCGTAGGCGTGCGTCCACTCGTCCGCCATCACCACGGCGGCCGTGTGCGGCGCGTTCTTGAGCACGTTGTCGTGCCGGTCGGCGATCCCCGCCTCGATCTCGCGGATCTCCTCGCGGATGCGCACCATCGCGTCGATGAAGCGGTCCAGCTCCGGCAGCGACTCGCTCTCGGTGGGCTCGATCATCATCGTCCCCGCGACGGGAAAGCTGACCGTGGGGGCGTGGAAGCCGTAGTCCATCAGCCGCTTGGCGATGTCCTCCACCTCGATCCCCGCGGACGCCTTGAGCTGCCGCATGTCAACGATGCACTCGTGGGCCACCGTGCCGTTGGCGCCGCGGTACAGCACGGGGTAGTGCTCGTCCAGCTTGCGTGCGATGTAGTTGGCGTTCAGGATCGCCACCCTGGTCGCATGCGTGAGCCCTTCCCCGCCCATCAGGTTGATGTACACCCAGGAGATGGGGAGGATGCTGGGGCTGCCCCACGGCGCCGCCGACACTGCGCCGTGCCCCTCGCCGCCCACGCGGATCACGGGGTGGCCGGGCAGGTAGGGCGCGAGGTGCTCCTTGACGCAGATGGGCCCCATCCCCGGTCCGCCGCCGCCGTGGGGGATGCAGAACGTCTTGTGCAGGTTCAGGTGGCACACGTCGGCGCCAAAGTCGCCCGGGCGGCAGAGACCGACCTGCGCGTTCATGTTGGCGCCGTCCATGTACACCTGCCCGCCGTGCCCGTGCACGATCTCGCAGATCTCGCGGATCTCCTCCTCGAACACGCCGTGGGTGGAGGGATAGGTAATCATGAGCGCGGACAGGTCCCGGGCGTGCTCGTCCGCCTTTTTGCGCAGGTCGGCCAGGTCCACGTTGCCGTTCGCGGCCGTGCCCACGACCACGACCTTCATCCCCGCCATCACGGCGGAGGCGGGATTGGTGCCGTGCGCGGACTGCGGGATCAGGCACACGTTGCGGTGCCCCTGGCCGCGGCCCTCGTGGTATGCGCGGATCACCAGAAGCCCCGCGAACTCGCCCTGGCTCCCCGCGTTGGGCTGCAGCGACACGGCGTCGAAGCCCGTGATCTCCGCCAGCGCGCCTTCCAGCGTGCGGAACAGCTCCAGGTACCCGGTGGTCTGCTCCGGCGGGGCGAACGGGTGGATGCGGCCCACCTCGGGCCACGTCACCGGGATCATCTCCACGGTGGCGTTCAGCTTCATGGTGCAGCTGCCCAGCGGGATCATGCTGTGCGTCAGCGACAGGTCGCGGCTTTCCAGCGTCCGGATGTACCGCAGCATCTCGGTCTCGCTGTGGTAGCGGTTGAACACCGG
>DASQZE010000167.1:0-10564 GCA_035638875.1 Longimicrobium sp. | reverse complement strand
TCTCGCTGGACCAGTGGGACGCCATCATCGGCACCAACCTCACGGGCGTGTTCTACGCCTGCCGCGAGGCCATCCCGCGGCTGCGGTCGCGCGGGGGCGGGTGGATCGTCAACATCGGCTCGCTGGCGGGCAAGAACCCGTTTGCGGGGGGCGCGGCCTACAACGCCAGCAAGTTCGGCCTGCTGGGCTTCAGCGAGGCCATGATGCTGGACGTGCGCGAGCACGGCATCCGCGTCTGCTGCGTGATGCCCGGCTCCGTGGACACGTACTTCAACGGCAAGGAGCCAAAGCCGGAGAACGCGTGGATGATCCAGCCGGGCGACATCGCGCGGATCGTGATGGACCTGCTGGCGTTTCCGGAAAACGCGCTCCCCTCCCGCATCGAGGTCCGCCCCACGCGGCCCGCAAAGCGATAGTGGGGATGACGGACGCGGACGCAGGACAGGCGGACGGCCATCGCGCCCGGCCCCGGGCCGTGATCTGGGACCTGGACGGCACCCTGAGCAACGACACGGCGCGCGCGCACTTCGTGGAGGTGGAGCGCGGCCGTGCGCGCGACTGGCACTCGTACTTCGACGCCATCGATACGGACGCGCCCATCGCCGCGTCCATGGAGGTGCTGCGGGCCCTGCACGCCGCGGGGCTGCGCATCCTCTTCCTCACCGGCCGGCCGGAGTATACGCGGCCCAAGACGCTGCGCTGGCTGGAGGCGAACGGGCTCACGGAATACGACGCGCTCATCATGCGCCCCACCGGCGAGCAGCGCCCCGCCGGCTACTTCAAGGCGGACGCGGTGGAGCGGCTGCGGCGCGAGTATGAGTTGGTGTGCGCGTTCGAGGACCGCATCGACGTCGCGGAGCACCTGCGCCAGGCCGGCGTGCCCGTCTTTCTCTATGGTGCCGGCGCGGAAGCCGCCGCCGAGGCGCTGGAAGCGCTGGACGTGCGCCAGGAGGACCTGCTGGGGGAGGGCGACCCCTTCGCCGGCAGGCGCAACCGGCACGACCAGCCGGACGGGATGGAGGAGGGCGACGAGGAGGATTGATCCGCGCCCGCAGAGATCCCGTATCTCCGCGGGCGCAATACGAGCGGGATCTTTGGTGATTCCGTGCCGATGCTGGGTAATGCGCAGGTCCATGGCTGGGTGCTTTGGAGCGGTGCAAAGCGGCCAACGAAAATCCCTTGTTTTTGGGATGGAATCGGCGGAAGTTTGGCGGCCCTTTTCACCCGCCGCCGCTCCGCCGATGTCAGACGCCGCACTGCAACGTGCCCGGCAGCACTATGCCTGGCTCCGGAAATCCGCCTTTGACCTGGTGCGCGACCGTGCGCTGGCATTGGGGCTTACGAGCGTGCCTCTGCGCCTTGCCGAGTGTGATCCGCACACCCTGGCAGTGTGGAAGGCAACCTCGGGCGGCGGGCACCCGTCCGGGTGGGGCAGCTGGGATTGGGAGCCCTTGCTTCGGCGCGCATGGAGGCATCCGTCCTCGTTTCACCTCGCTATCTGGAGCGGCAAGGTGCTGTGCGGACTGGGGGTCGGGCGCGTCTCGGACAAGGATCCGAATGGACGGCGCAACGCTGTTTCCATCGACTACATCGAAAGCGCGCACGATCCGGCGCATCCTCTCCGCGGCCTGATCGCCTTTCTCGTCGTGGATGCCGCCGAGACCTTGGGCCGGGCTCTCCAGGCCTCGCACCTGCGGCTGGTGGAGCCGCTCCCGGGCGTGCTCGGTATCTACGAACAACTCGGCTTCACCACTGTATGGCATGGGGAACGTCCGCTATATTGCGAGAGGAGGATCGAGCCATGACAAATCGCACCAGCACCGCAGCCACGCCCCTGCGTCTCTCGCCGTCGCGATCCGCGCGGGCATCATCCCGGTCCAGCCGTTCGGCAGGGTGGGGAATCCGCCACATTCGGCGCTCCTGGTATTCGCTGCCCGCGATGCCGTCGCTGGAAGAGGCGGAGCGCCGAATGCGCAGCCATCCGGGCTTCATCGCCTCGCTGACACCGGAGCAGATCGCGATCATCAGGGCGGCCGCTGGTCCGGAGCTGTGGGGAAACGCGAACGCTCCGCGTCACACCGGTTGAGACGCTGACGGAGGAGGATTGGGAGTTCTTCCACACCGATGACGGCCCCGAGGTCCTCGGCCCACCGCCCCCGCCGCCGATGAAGCGTCGCCCGCACCGCCGTGGCGAGGGGTGGTCGTAGAAAAGGCCCCGCCACTTCACGGCGGGGCCTTTTTCGCGCCCGTCGTCCAGGGCGGCGGAATGGTTTGCGCTCGCCCGTTCTGCGGTGCATCTTGCGGCCGTCCGGACCCTGACCCGAACCACGCACGACCGCCAAGACCATCATGACGGATACGAGCACCTCCGGCTTTCGCACCGAGCGCGACTCGCTGGGCGACATGCAGGTTCCCGCCGCCGCGCTGTACGGGCCGCAGACCCAGCGCGCCGTGGAGAACTTTCCCATCAGCGGCATCCGCTTTCCCCGCCGCTTCATCCACGCCCTGGGCACCGTCAAGAAGGCCGCCGCGCAGGCCAACGTGGAGATGGGGCTGCTGGACGCGGACATCGGCGACGCCATTGCCCGCGCGGCGGACGAGGTGATCGCGGGGACGCTGGACGGCGAGTTCGTGCTGGACATCTTTCAGACGGGGAGCGGCACCTCGAGCAACATGAACGCCAACGAGGTGATCGCCACCCGCGCCACGCAGCTGCTGGGGCGCAAGGTGCATCCCAACGACCACGTGAACATGGGGCAGAGCTCCAACGACGTGATCCCCACGGCCATGCACGTGTCCGCGCGCATCGCCATCCACCACGACCTGGTCCCCGCGCTGGAGCGGCTGCGCGGTGCGCTGCAGGCCAAGGCCGTGGAGTTCGACGACGTGGTCAAGAGCGGCCGCACGCACCTGATGGACGCCACGCCGGTGCGCCTGGGCCAGGAGTTCTCCGGCTACGCGTCGCAGCTGGAGCACGGCGTGCGCCGGCTGGGCAACGCGTCCGCGGAGCTGGCGGAGCTGGCCCTGGGCGGCACGGCCGTGGGCACGGGCACCAACGCCGTGCCGGGCTTTCCCGCGCTGGCCATCCGCAAGATCAGCGAGGGCACGGGGCTGGAGTTCGTGGAGGCGGAGAACCACTTCGAGGCCCAGGGCGCCAAGGACGCCTACGTCTCCGCGTCCGGCTCGCTGAATACGCTGGCGGTGTCGCTGCTCAAGATCGCCAACGACATCCGCTGGCTGGCGAGCGGGCCCACGTCGGGGCTGGCGGAGATCACGCTTCCGGCCATCCAGCCGGGCTCCAGCATCATGCCGGGCAAGGTGAACCCGGTGATGAGCGAGGCGATGATGATGCTGTGCGCGCAGGTGATGGGGAACCACGTGGCGGTTACCGTGGGCGGGCAGCACGGCAACTTCGAGCTGAACGTGATGATGCCCGTGATGGCGCACAACTTTCTGCAGTCCGTGGCCATCCTTTCCGCCGGCTGCGATGCGTTCCGCGCCAACGCGGTGGAGGGCATCGGCGCCAACCGCGAGCGCTGCCGCGAGCTGCTGGAGAAGAACCCGTCCATCGCCACGGCGCTCAACGCGTACATCGGCTACGACGAGGCGGCGGCGGTGGCCAAGGAATCGGCCAAGAACTACGAGTCCGTGCGCACCGTGGTCAAGCGCCGCGGCCTGCTGAGCGACGAGCAGCTGGACAGCGTGCTGAACGTGCGCGAGATGACGGAGCCCGGCATTCCCGGCGGTGGCGTGGTGGGCGGCGGCGGAGGCTGATCCAGCCCTCGCGGCCGGTCGGACGTAGAGGAGTGCGGAAGGGGCGAGCCCTTCCGCACTCTCGCGTTTCCTCCGGAACCGGAGGTGGGGGAAGCGTCATTCACACGCGGACGGAATAGGGGATTCGGAGACCTGCATCCGCGGATCCACAGTTTCCCCCGATTCCTCTCCGCCCGCAGCGTCTTTGCGGATGGGGATGAGCATGAGCTTCCCGTCGGTTCCTTCCGCCGATCCTGACCCGCGGACGGGAGCGCCCCTTTCAACGCAGCAGAAGACGGTCGATGTCGCGCGCAGGTTCGGTCGGTGAAGCGGAGGCGCAGGGCGGGGGTGCGTGGCGGCTCCTGCGCGGCAACGGTGCGTTCCGCGCGTTGTGGGGCGCGCGCTTCGTTTCCGTGGCGGGCGACTCGCTGAGCCTGGTGGCGCTGATGCTGTACGTGGCGGAGACCACGGGGC
Organism: Longimicrobium sp.; assembly: GCA_035638875.1. Lineage (GTDB taxonomy): Bacteria > Gemmatimonadota > Gemmatimonadetes > Longimicrobiales > Longimicrobiaceae > Longimicrobium. The sequence goes on along the minus strand of DASQZE010000167.1, from coordinate 6,337 downwards.
AGGCGCTCGCCGTGTCCGTGCTGCTGCTCGTGGGCGACTTCGCGCCCTCGCTGCTGAGCCCCGTCACGGGCACGCTCAGCGACCGCTTCGACCTCAAGCGGGTGATGGTCGCCTGCGAGCTGGTGCAGGCCGCGATCGTCGCCGTGATCGCGCTCACGCTGCCGCCGCTGCCCATCCTCCTTCTCTTGGTGGCGGCGCGCGCCATCGCGGGGCAGGTGTTCATGCCGGCCTCGCGCGCGGCGGTGCCGGCACTGGTGCGCGGGCGCGACCTGGAGACGGCGAACTCCGCCATGGGCTTCGGGACCAACGGCGCGGAGGTGCTGGGCCCGGCGGCGGCCGCGGCGCTGTTCGGGGTCGCGGGCATTCGCGGTGTGCTGCTGGCCGATGCGGTGTCGTTCCTCGTTTCCGCGCTCCTGCTGGCGTCCGTGCCGTCCCTGCCGCGCGGGGCAGGCGACGAGGAGAGGCCGGCCTCGATCCTGGGCGATGCGCGGGCGGGGCTGCGGTACATCGCCTCCGTCCCCGCCGTGCGCGTGGTCACGCTGGCGTTCTGCGCGGTGGTGGCGTTCAACGGCATCGACGACGTGGCGCTCGTCCTGCTGGCGAAGGACACGTTCCATGCGGGCGACGGCGCGGTCGGCCTGCTGCTTGCGGCGGTGGCGCTGGGGCTGTTCGCGGGATACGTGCTCCTGGCCCGGTACGGCGCGCGGGCCGGCATGCCCGTGCTGCTGCTCGCCGGATTCGCGGTCAGCAGCCTGGGCAACCTGCTCACGGGGCTGGCGTGGGCCGTCGGCGCCGCCATCGCCATGCAGGGGGTGCGCGGCCTGGGGATCGCGGCGATGGACGTCGCGAGCAGCACCATCCTGCAGCGCCGGGTGCCGGCGGCCATGCTCGGCCGCGTGTTCGGCAACCTGTACGGGGCCATCGGCATCGCGGCGGCGCTGTCGTACATCGGCGGAGGGCTGCTGCTGGACGCGACCTCCGCGCCCCGCACGCTGGTGATCGCCGGCATCGGCGGCACCCTGGCGACGCTCGCGGCGGCATGGGCACTCCCCGGTGCCCTCCGCCGCACGCCGGTGATCGACGGCGAAGGCTGAGGGAGCCTGGCTCGCGTAAAGGACGGGCGTCCGCGGGTTCCCCCTCCGCATGTACGGACCGAACACGCTTCGGCTCCCGTCCACCTTGCGCGTTTGTGGCTTCTCCGTACATCTTTTGCGCGAAGTTGAACGAAGTGTGGCGGGCGGACGAGCGATATCGCGCCCTGCTCGAGCAGGAGGCTCGCCCGCTGCCACGCCAGACACGCGGAGCGCACCGGCTGGACCGGGGCGTGATCAACTATCTGGTTGCCACGCTATCGGCCCGGGGCATTACACGTGAAGTCGGTCCGGGCTGCATTTGGAGAAGGAGCGCCGGTGTTTCCCGACTCGGCCTTGTCCGACCGCTCGCACGTTCAGATCGCCGTCCGAAATCCGGGTGCGATCCTGCGTACTTGGCGCCTGGCTTGAAAGGAGGCTCGTGATGCTCGATCCGAAAGTCGCCGGCAAGATCTGGCAGGAGCACTTCGATACCGTGACGCGCGAAGTGTTCGTCGCACGGGTACAGCGGGTCAGCCCCGATCTCGCCCAGGAGCTATGGGGTGATCGCTCGGTGGAGGAGATCTGCCGCGAGCGCCGGGCTCCCGCCCGCCGTGGCGTGCGCGGCGCCTTCACTTCGCTGAGCCGGTCCGTCCTGCGGCTCTTCTCCTGACGGACGGCTCCGCTTCGCCCCCTTCCCAAGACATCCGTCCAGCGGGTTTCCCCGACGGCCGCGGCATCGCAGATTGTCCCATCGCGCCCACGCAGCGCAGCCGTACCGTTAGCGCCCGGATCGAATGACCGAGACCACGCACACGCTCGCCTGCGGGCACACCGTCCGCGACCCGTCGCAGACGCACTACTGCACCTACCTGCGCCTGCCGGAGCTGCTCCAGCTGCAGCCGTCGCCGGACCAGGCGCGGCACCCGGACGAGCACCTGTTCGTGGTGACGCACCAGTCGTTCGAGGTGTGGTTCAGCCAGCTGCGCACGGACCTGCCGCGCATCATCGCGGCACTGGACGCGGACGACGTGGGGATGGCGGCGTGGCTCACCCGGCGGTGCACGGACATCATCCGGATGTTTTCGCCCATGATGCGCGTGCTGGAGACCATGACGCTGGGCGGCTTCTACGCCTTTCGCCACCACCTGGTCCCCGCCAGCGGCGGCGAAAGCAGCCAGTGGCACGAGGTGGAGATCCTGTCCGGCGCGCGCGAGCCGGAGCTGCGGCGCTACCTGGAGTCCGAGATCCATCCCGAGCCGTCGTCGGGCCCCCACGCGCGGCTGTGGACGGACCGGCTGGGCGAGCTGTGGGAGCAGCCGTCCGTGGCCTCCGCGGCCGAGGCGGTGTTCGCCCGGCGGGGCGTGACCCCGGCCGACGCGTACGCCGCCTCGCACGCCGGGGCCCAGCACTGGGACCTGGTGCACCTGGCCGAGGCGCTGCTGGACTACGACGAAGAGGTGCGCTGCTGGCGCTTTGTGCACGCCCGGACGGCGGAGCGCACGATCGGGCCGGAAGTGGAGGGGACGGCGGCCAGCAGCGGCGTGCGCTACCTGGAACGGATGGCGACCCACCGCGCCTCGTTCTTCCCTTTCCTGTGGCGCGCCCGGGGCGAGCTGTGGGACCGCGTTCAACCGCCGGCAAACGGATGACGTCCTCCCCCGGCGCCTACCCGACGGCGGGATGCAGGCGCCGCGGACCCGATCGGCACGTGGGTGGTATGAACGCCCGGGAGAATGCCCGAATTGCATCGGCGACCCGGGCCGGCGTCCGCCTCCCCCTTTTCTGCCTGACCCCGTGCGGAATGCGAGAGCCCTGCCGCACCTCCCCCGGTTGAGCGCGGTCGTTTCCTTTCTGCTACGCATGTGGTATCAATCTTGTAGAACGTTTGTATAAGGTGCCTGGCGCGGGGGAACGATTCCGCGCATCCAACGCTCATCCCCACGCCGGTTCCCGATGATCTACCCGTCCGACCCCGCCCGGCAGATCCTGCCCCTGCCCGGGTTCTCCGTCGTTTCCGCCCCGCAGGAGCACCGCGAAGGGCTGCTTGCCATCGGCTACCGCACGGCCGACCGCCTGCTGCGCCGGCTGCTGCTGGCCCACGTGCTCCTGGTGTTCGCGCTGGCGCCGCTGCACGACACCTGGCGGGCGGCCCTGGTGGCGGGCGTGCCCATCATCGCCCTGGGGTGGTTCGTCGCGTGGCGCTGGGAGGGGCGATTCGTCGCCCGCATGGCCATCGCCGCGGCGCTGCTGAGCATGTCCGCGCTCATCATCCACCAGTCGGCGGGGATGATCGAGATGCACTTTCACATCTTCGCCATCCTCGCCTTTCTGCTGCTGTACCGCGACTGGCGCGTGCCCGTCGCGGGCGCGGTGGTGACGGCGCTGCACCACGTCCTCTTCAACTACCTGCAGACGACCGACGGCGGCGCCATGATCTTCCAGCACCACACGGGGTGGGGGATCGTGGCCGTGCACGCCGCCTGGGTGGTGTTCGAGGTGGGCATCCTGGTGTACATGGCGCGGCTGCTGGCGGCGGAGACGGAGTCCGCCGACGCGCTGGTGCAGCTGGCCGCGCGCATGGGCAACGGCGACCTGACGGCGCGCGCGGAGCACCGCGGCGGGGCCGTGGGCGATGCCGTGGATGCCGTGAACGACGGGACGGAGCGGCTGGCCCACGCCGTGGCCGCCGTGCGCAACCGCGCGGCGGACGTGTCGGACGTGGCGCAGACCTTTACGGCCGCGGCGGAGCACGTGACGGGCGCGGCGGAAGAGGTGGCCCGCGCCCTGGGCGAGGTGAGCGCCGGGTCGCAGGAGCAGGCGCTGAACACGCAGCAGATGGCGTCCACGCTGGGCGAGATGGCGCGCTCCATCGGCCGGGTGGCGCACCGCTCGCAGGGCGCGGCGCAGGCGTCGCAGCGGGCCGTGGGCGTGGCGCGCGACGGATCGCGGGTCATCGAGGATGCCGTGGGCCGGCTGCAGGCCATCCGGCAGACGGTGCTGGACGCCGCCGGGCAGATCAGCGAGCTGAGCACCTACAACGACCGGGTGGGGCACATCACCCGGGTGATCGACGACATGGCCGCGCAGACCAACCTGCTGGCCCTGAACGCCGCCATCGAGGCCGCGCGCGCCGGCGAGCACGGGAGGGGGTTCGCCGTGGTGGCCGAGGAGGTGCGCAAGCTGGCCACGCGCTCCGGCGAGAGCGCCCGCGAGGCGGCCGACATCATCCGCGACGTGCAGGCGCTCACGGGGCGCGCGGTAGACAGCATGCAGCGCGGCACCACGGAGGTGAACGCGGGCGCGACCCTGGCCAGCGACGCGGGCGGCGCCCTGCGCGAGATCGTGGCCATGGTGGAGCAGACGGTGGGCGACCTGGCCGGCATCTCCAGCGCGGCGGAGCAGATGGCGCAGGCCAGCCGCGCGGCGCTTTCCGGCGTGGGCGTGGACCCGCAGGCCGTGGAAGCCGGCGCGGAAGACGCGCTGGACGTGCTCACGCGCCTGTCGCGCAGCAACGCCAGCGCGGCGGAGTCGGCGGCGGCGGCCGTGCAGGAGATCAACGCTTCCATGGAGGAGATGAGCGCCTCCGCGTCGGAGCTTTCGCAGATCGCGGGCGAACTGCAGTCGGACGTGCAGCGCTTTCGCACGGGGCAGGACGCGGACGAGGCGCCGCTCTCGTTCGCCATTCCGCGCATGGTGGACTTCTCGGGCCGACACGCGGCCGTCGTCTGAACCTCCCGCCCCGCGCGGGGGTATGCCGCCGGTCCGCCTCCCGCAGGGGGGCGGGCCGGCGGCCCCGTTTTCCCCCTTCGATTCTGCCCCTGATGCCCAAACGACTCGCTCCCGTCCTGCTGCTCCTGCTCGCGCTGGCCGGGTGCACGCTGAACCTGCGCGAGGTGGAGGGGCCGGATGCGAACGCCATTCCCACCACCTGGCCGTCGCAGAGCCTGGTGTTCGCCGCGCGCACGGCGGAGGGCGTGTTCGTGGTGGACCTGGGATGGAAGGGGGCAGACCGATCCATCCGGCGCGGGCTGGCGCGCATCGGGGCGCGGCCTGAGGACGTGACGGACGTGTTCGTGACGCACAGCCACCGCGACCACATCATGGGATGGCGCACCGTGCGGCAGGCGCGCTTTCACATGCAGGAGGCAGAGGTGCCGCTCTTTCACGGCGAGCGCGTGCACGCCGACGTGCCTTCGCGCGCCGCCCGCGCCGTGCAGGGCGATGCCGGGCCCTGGTCCGGCGAGGTGCGCGTGCAGCCGTTTTCGCGCGACACGACCTTCGTGATGGGGACGGACACCATCCGCGCGTTCGTGGTCCCCGGCCACACGCCGGGGAGCACGGCCTACCTGCACCGCGGCGTGCTCTTCGCCGGCGACGCCATCTCGCGGGCGTACCACACCGGCTACGGCCCCGCGATGGGCATCTTTACCGAAGACAAGCAGGGCAGCCACGACGCGCTCGTCTCCCTGTTCGCGCGCCTGGAGCCCTACGACGTGCAGTGGGTGTGCACCGCCCACGGCAAGTGCGCCCGCCCCGACGAGCGCTTCATCCGCAAGGTCCTGCGCTGAATGCGAACCGGCCCGCTGATCACTCGGCGGGCCGGTTCTTTCTTTACTCCGGATTGGTCTCGTCCGCCCGCTTCATCACCATCTCCCAAAGCTCAGAGAGGTGGAGCCGCTGCGCATAGGCGGATATGCGCTCGCGATCGATGGGGACGGTCGAGCTTTGCAGGATGGTAGTGATGTCTCGCAGGTGTTTGTCCGAGCCGCCCTCATCGTAGTACTCGAGCTTCTTGGCAATCAGTTCCTCGGGAGGTGAGACGCGCGCCAACCGCCCACCAACCGTTCGTAGTGATCGCGCCCGCTGCACCTGGTTGCGTTCGACCAGTCCTTTCGCAGCGAAGAAGTCGACCTTCGCGCGGCCAAATACCACGTTGAACGTACCACCCGTGCGGATGGCCTCGCGGGCGGTCCTGGCATCCACGTAGAATGGAGGTATGGGAAATTCAATCAGCAGCCTGGATACCTCAGCCTCATCGATCTGGATGACGATGTCCAGATCGCGAGTGCCGCGGTCGTCGCCATAGGCCATGCTGCCTACCGAGCCGCCGACGGCGTACGGAATCTTGAGATCTTCCAGCACGCGTATCGTGTGGTCGATCAACTCAAGAAGTTCTTCGTCCAAGGAACCTCCGTCCGATTTCGGCGTTCACCTGTTCGGTGCTCCAGTCGGGGTGCAAGCTTTCGAGAAATGCGCGGGTCTGC
>DASQZE010000166.1:0-1672 GCA_035638875.1 Longimicrobium sp. | reverse complement strand
ACGAACGTCCACCTCCAGCGTCGGGCTCCCAGGATAGGGCTGGCAGGAGAATTCATCCGCCGCAATCACGTCCAGGGGCCCGGGCAGCAGCTTGCCAATCCGGTGATCCTCCATGAACGGCCTTACACGCTTCCGGAGACTTCCTGGTGCCGCAGAGAAGGCGTGGGAGTAACAAACACCTCGCCGGCAATCACCTCGTACCGATTCGGATCGATGCTCAACCGCGCGAACTCGGCGTAGCTCCATCCTCCGCCGGTGGATCGAAGTGACAGGGGCATCGCGGCTCCGTTCAGCGGATGTGCCGGCGCGGCTTTGACGAGTGATCGTTCACGGGTCGCAGCAGGTGCGGCACGTCAACCACGAGCTCAGGGCCGCCGGGGACGGGGGGCCAGCGCAGCAAGTCGCGCGCGATCTCCGCCCGCCGCAGATCGCCGCCCGTGAGGCGAAGCACCTCGATCTGCTTCGCCTCGGTGTCGATGATCCAGTACTCCGGTACGCCGAACGCCGCGTACCGCTCGCGCTTGATGCCTCGGTCCCGCCGGGCAGTCGAATCGGACAGGATTTCCACGACCAGGTCCGGCGTGCCCACCGCCGCGTGCTTCTGGATGATGTCCTCGCGGTCCCGGCGCACGAAGATCAGATCGGGCTCCAAGTAGTCGCCCTCGCCGAAGATCACGTCGTACGGGGCGCCGTACATCGTGCCCACGCCGTGTTCATCACAAAAGTTCTCGAACATCGCGGCGAGCCGGTACTGGACCCGCTGATGCAGACTGCCCGGTGCTGGCGTCACGTACAGTTCTCCGGCGATGACTTCGTAGCGATTGCCATCATCGGGAAGACGGGCGAACTCCTCGTACGTCCAGTCCCGGACCGCCGCCGTTCGAGTCGCCATCGTGTCTCCCTCCGCAAAGGTGCCGTGCCGTGCGTGCCGTGCGTGCCGCACCCTAAAGATCGGCGAAAACGCCCTCGCGCACCAGCGCGGCGGCCGTTTCCATGTCCGGGGCCAGCACGCGGTCGCCGTTCAGCGCGGGGACGCGGGCGCGAAGAGCGTCGTACGCGCGCTCCACGCCCCGCCCCGGGCGCAGCGGCTTGCGGAACTCCAGCGCCTGCGCCGCGCACAGCAGTTCGATGCCCAGCACCAGCTCCGTGTTGCGCAGCACGCGGCGCGCCTTGATGGCCCCGTGGGCGCCCATGGACACGTGGTCTTCCTTGTTGGCGCCCGTGGGAATGCTGTCCACGCTGGCCGGATGCGAGAGCACCTTGTTCTCGCTCACGAGCGCCGCGGCCGTGATCTGCGCGATCATGAAGCCGGAGCACACGCCGGGGTCGGGGGTGAGGAACGCGGGCAGCCCCTCCGACAGGTCCGGGTTCACCAGCCGCTCGATGCGCCGCTCCGACATGGACGCCAGGTCCGTGAGCGCGATGGCCAGCAGGTCCAGCACCTGCGCCACGGGCTGTCCGTGAAAGTTGCCGCCGGAAAGCACCAGCCCGTCCGGGCCCTCGTCGGGAAAGATGAGCGGGTTGTCCGTGGCGCTGTTGCACTCCGTCTCCAGCACCTGTCCGATGTACGCGAGCGCGTTGCGCGCCGCCCCGTGCACCTGCGGCATGCAGCGCAGGGCGTACGCGTCCTGCACGCGCGTGTCGTTCTCGCGGTGCGACTCGCGGATCTCGC
>DASQZE010000165.1:0-4477 GCA_035638875.1 Longimicrobium sp. | reverse complement strand
CATCCGCCGAAGCCCGGCAGCTGCCGTTCACCTTTCGTTCCACATGTGCACGCTCAGGGCAACCATCACCCCGCCCAGCACCACGAAGGTCCCCACGAACGACCAGTACGCGCCCGGGTCGGTTTCGCGGGACGCGCTCATCATGTCGTCCCACGCCGTGCCGCTGATGAGCGTGGTGGTGGCCTTGAGCAGGAAGACGGCGCCGAGCGTGAACACCGCAAAGGCCATCCACCGCCCGAAGCGGATCTCCCTGGCCGTAGGCACGCGCCTGGGAGGGGCGATGTAGACGCCGCCGGCGAGGGAGCGTTTGCGCTTTTTGCGGGGCTTGGGGGTCTTTTGACGGATCGATTTCATGCGCGTGGTGCATTCCGGATGTGGTCCGCGATTGCTCGGACGGATCGTACGGGATCCAATGCGGAAAGTTGCGGCGCTCCCGCAGCTCGCACACGTCGCCTGCTCCTGCAGGATGGAGATCGGCGTCCCATCCGCACAGGGGCGACGGCCGCCGTCAGCCCGCCGGGGGCAGCTCGCGGTAGAAGAGGACGGTCGCGTCCGCGCCGCCGTCCGCGTTCAGCGCGAATCCGGGGATGCGCCCCGCCTCCGTCCAGCCGAGCCGGCGGTACAGCCCCTCCGCCGTGTCACCGGTGCGCGTGTCCAGCACCAGGAGCGTGCGCCCGGCCGCGCGGGCCGCATCGTCCGCGACGGCCATGAGCGCGGCGCCAAGGCCGCGCCCGCGCGCCCCCGGGAGCACCATCAGCTTCTGGATCTCCGCGCGGTGGCGGGCGTTGGGGCGGCCTTCCAGGGCCAGCTGCACGCATCCCAGCAGCCGCCCATCTTCCACCGCGCCGATCAGCACGCGCGCGCCGCCTGCCACGTCCGGCAGGACCTCGCGCCAGTACGCGGCGGCATCCCCATCAGAGAGCGGCGGCAGGAACCCGATGGAGGCGCCGCCGTCCACCGTGGAGCGCAGCAGCGACACGAGCGCGGGGAGATGATATTCCGCCTCCGGGGCGGTGAGGGGCCGGATGTCGGTCACGTGCGGAATTGTCTGCGTACGTTTTGTCCGCGGAGGCGGACAGCGTGAAGTCGTAGCCGCGAATTCATTCGCTCCCGCCCTGGCCGCATCGAAAGCAAGGATGGACGGCCGGACGCAATCCGCCCAATGTTAGCAGGTCAGCGCCGGGTGGCGGGGTCGAGGCAGACCTGGCGGTAGTGCTCGGTGCTCGCCTCGCGGTTCGCGTTGGCCCAGTTGTTCGCCAGGCCCGCCACGATCGCGATGCAGGCGGCCGCGGCCAGCCCCGCGCCCCACCGGCGTCCCCGGACCGCGCGGCGGACGAAGACGAGCCCGGCGGGCACGTAGACGAGGATCGCGACGAAGGCGGCGCTCACCACCCCGGCGGGCCCGTCGCAGTCCACGCCGCCGCCGCCCCAGCTGGCGTACTCGTTGGGATAAAGTGCGATGCCCAGCAAGGCGAATGGAAGACCGAGGATCAGCGCCCCCCACAGCACGACGTTCTGCCAGCGAATGCCGAACGTCCACGAAACTTCCCGCCGCCGCGCGAGCTGCATCGATCGATCATGAAAGGGGTGGTTCCCGCCGTCCAGGCCGGGACGGACTCGCGCCCGGGCCGATTCACGTCGGTCTGCCAATCGTCATCGGGGAGTCGGACATGCGCGGGGAACGGCGACGGAGGTAATGGAGGGGATGGACGCAATCCGCCCAACGTCCGCGGGTCAGCGCCGGGGGTACGGGTCCACGCAGGCCTCGCGAAAGCGGGACGTGCTCTCCTGGCGGTTGGCGTTCTCCCACGTGGTCCCCGCGCCCGCCACGATGCCGATGCACGCGGCCGCCGCCAGCCCCGCGCCCCATCGCCGTCCGCGGACCGCGCGGCGGAGAAAGACGAGCCCGGCGGGCCAGTAGAGGATGGTCGCGAGGACGGCAGCCATTCTCGCCATGACGGGGCCATCGCAGTTCACGTAGCCCCCCGCCGGACTGTAGTACTCGTTGAGCTGCAGCAGGATTCCCACGAAGACGACCGGCAGTCCCAGGATCACCGTGCCCCACAGCACGACGTTCTGCCAGCGGATGCCGAACGTACGCGATGCTTGCTTCCGCCGCGTGGGCTGCATGAATCCGGTCTCGTGAAGTGTGATCCGCCGGCCCATCGGCCCGGACGCCCGCCCGGGCCGTTCACGTCATCCGGATCCGGCAGATGGGGTTGCCGCCTATCGAACGAGCACGCGGTAGCCGTGCGCGGGGATGTCCAGCCGCCCCGTCGCACCCAGCGCCGCCGGCGCCTTGCTGAACCAGTCCGTGTACGCGCCCGGCTGCGCCAGCCCCTGGTACGCCGCGCTCACCGGCGCATCGCCAAAGTTCACGGCGACGAGCACCGTGCTGGCGCCGCGCGTGCGGGTAAACGCGTACACGCGGCCGCCCCCGTTGGTTCGCAGCGTCGTCTGCGCGCCGCCCCAGGGGCCGTTCCCCAGCGCCGGCTGGCGTTCCTTCAGGTCCAGCATGGCCGTGTAGAAGGGCGCCAGCGACGGGCCGTTCCAATCCACCGTGTCCTTCTCGAAGAAGCGCAGCCGCTTGTTGAGGCTCGCCTCCTGCCCCGTGTACATCAGCGGCATGGAATTGCGGACGGTGGCGCTCAGCACGAAGGCGGGGACGTGGTTGGCGCCCATCCGCTCGAACTCCGTGCCCTGCCAGCTGTTCTCGTCGTGGTTGCTGGTAAAGTACATGCGGTACGCGCCCGGCCCGTACGCGCTGTCCTGCGCCGCGAAGTAAGGATCCAGCTCCGCCGTCGTCTTCTTTCCCTGCGCGATCTCGTTCAGCAGGTGGTGCAGTTCCCAGCCGTACGTCATCTCGAACGCGGCGTGCATCTGCGGAGACTCGGCCTCCGCGAGCAGAAAGACGTCCGGGCGCACGGCCTTGAGCGCCGCCCGGGCATCCATCCAGAAGTCCATGGGCACCCCGCCCGCCACGTCGCAGCGGAATCCGTCGATCCCCATCTCCGTGAGCCACCAGCGCATCTCGCCGATCATGGCCTGCCGCATGGCGGGATTGGCGTAGTTCAGCTCCGCCACGTCCGTCCAGTCCGTCTCGCGGCCCTCGTTGTCGCGCGCGTTCAGCACCCGGCCGTCGGGGGCGCGGTCGTGCCAGCCGGCGTGCTGCGCGATCCAGGGATGGTCGTGCGCGGTGTGGTTGGCCACCCAGTCCAGGATCACCCGCATTCCCTGTGCGTGCGCCGCGTCCACGAAGCGCTTGAAGTCGGCCTCCGTGCCGTGCTCGCGGTTGATGGCGGTGTAGTCCGCGATGGAGTAGTAGCTGCCCAGGCCGCCCTTGCGGTTCTTGACGCCGATGGGCTGCACGGGCATGAGCCAGAGGATGTCCACGCCCATGCTGTCCAGCCGGGGCAGGTGCCACTGCAGCGCCGCGAAGGTGCCCTCCGGCGTGAACTGCCGCACGTTGACCTCGTAGATGGACGCGCCGCGAGTCCACGCCGGGTAGAACGACGTGTCCGCGCTCGGCATTCCGCCTGCCGCGGCCACCATCGCGGGTGGACCCTGCGGCGCGGCGGCGGACGGGGCGCCGGAGCTCTGCGGCGCGGCGCAGGCGGCGAGCGCGATTGCGGTCACGGGGAGAAAGGGGAATCTCATCGGGCGCATGGGCTTAGGATCGTGGCTCCCTTCGCCGGCGGGGGCCGGACCGGCGGGGCGGATGGGACGGACGACGCATTAATTTGTATGTAAATCTAACAAATGCAAGGATCGTCATTCCCCGGGCCCTCCTTCCCCATTCCCCCGGCCCCGGGCCACCTGCAAAAAGCATCACGCGGAGGACGCGGAGACAAGACAGGGAGGACGCGGAGGAAAGGCTGTTCTCCGCGTCCTCTCCCTTCTCCTCCGCGTCCTCCGCGTGATACGTTCCAAATCCGCGCGCACACGGAGGCCGGATCGGGGTATCAGGATGCGGCTCGCGAAAGCCTGGAGTCAGATTCCCCGCGCCTCCCGCGTTTACCGTATCCATCCCTGCTAAAAAATTGGCAGGGGATGTGCGGCCCGGCGATACCCGAAACCATCCGCCTGCCGTGCCGTACGGCCGCAGGGGGACGGCGGAGGGTCGCGCGAGCGGGAACGTTGACGGCAATGGGCGGGGTCATCGACCGCGGCGGACTTGCCTTTGCCTGCCGCCGTGCTAGAATCGAGCGTTCGTACGAAGCAAAATCAGGGGGCGCGGCGTGGCCGGCGCCCCGGGAGCAGACCGGAATGATGTCATCGCACGCGCGCCCGCTGGCGGCGCTCCTGGCCGCGGGCGCCCTGGCCTGCGGCGCGCCGTGCGTATGCGTGTGTCCCTGCGCCGCCAGGGGCGCGCCGCAGGCCAGGGCGCCCGCGGCCAGGAGCGCCGCCAGCGGGCGCGCGTGCGATGACATCATTCCGGTCTGCTCCCGGGGCGCCGGCCACGCCGCGCCCCCTGATT
>DASQZE010000164.1:0-1781 GCA_035638875.1 Longimicrobium sp. | reverse complement strand
GCGTACGAGGCGGAGCGCGACACGCTCACCACGGGCCGCTTCCGCAGCGCGGAGGAGAGCCCGGCCGTGCAGCGCATCAACCAGCTCATCGCCGGCACGCAGGCCCGCATCGCCGACGCCGTGCGCAGCCAGATCCAGTCGCAGGACGCGCGCATCGCGGCCCTGGACGCCATCCGCGACCGCCGCACCTCGCGGATGAGCGGGCTGCCGGAGCTGGAGGCCGAGGAGGAGCGCCTCACGCAGCAGATGGTCACGCAGCAGGAGGGCGCCAACGCCCTGCGCGCGGAGCTGCAGAAGGCGCGCATTGCCGAGGCGGTGGAGATCGGGCAGGTGGAGGTGGTGGACCGCGCCTCCGTGCCCGCCTCGCCCGTGCCCCAGCACCGGGGGCTGCGCATTTTCCTGGGGCTGCTGGTGGGGCTGGGGGTGGGCGGCGTGGCGGCCATCGTCCGCGAGAACATGAACACCACCGTCTCCAGCCGCGAGGAGCTGGAGACCATGATGGGCGTGGCGACGCTGGCCGTCATCCCGCAGATCAACCCGGCGGCGGGGAGCAAGCGCTCGCTGCTGCGCAAGGACGGCAAGGGCGAGACGCTGCCGGAGGTCACGGGGGTGTCCAGCTCCGTGGACCCCAGCGTGGTGGCCGCGTGGCACTCGCACACGCCGGGCGCCGAGGCGTACCGCACCCTGCGCACGAACCTGATGTTCTCGCAGTCCGTGCGGCTGCGCACCATGGTGGTCACCAGCGCCGGCCCCGCCGACGGCAAGACGACGACCTCGTCCAACGTGGCCGCCACCTTTGCGCAGCAGGGAATGCGCGTGGTGCTGGTGGACTGCGACCTGCGCCGCCCGCGCATCCACGAGGTGTTCGGGATGGACAAGGAGCCGGGGCTGTCGCAGCTCATCCTGGGCTACAACGGGGTCGAAGAGGTGATCCGCCCGTCGGGGGTGGAGAACCTGTCCATCATCTCCAGCGGCACGCCGCCCCCCAACCCGTCGGAGCTGCTGGGGAGCGAGCGGATGATGACGGTGCTGCGCGACCTGCGCGAGCACTTCGACCTGGTGGTGCTGGACACGCCGCCCGTGCTGCTGGCCCCCGAGGCCTCGGTGCTGGCCGCGGGCGCCGACGGCGTGGTGCTGGTGGTGCGCGCGGGCGTCACGCAGCGGGCGGCGGCGCAGGACGCGTCGCAGCAGCTGCACACCGTGGGCGCCAACCTGGTGGGCACGGTGCTCAACGACCCCGACGCCAAGCTGCCGGGCTACTCCAGCTACTACGCCTACCGCTACTACGGGTACGCGTACGGCGGGTCGAAAACCTGACGCGTTTTCGGGATCAGGAACGAGGAGAGCGGCCGTCCCTTTCCGGGGCGGCCGCTCTTTTGTGGGAATCGTCGATGGGCAGAGAAGGGCGGGGGCGGGGCGTGTCCCTCCGCTGCGCTCCGGGCCGGGCTGCGCGCGCCGTAGGCAACGATACAACTGTTGCCAACGGCGCCGAGCCCCCTCCGCACCGGGACAACGATACTGCTGTTGTCCCGCCGCTCCGGGGTCTCGGCCCTGCGGGCGCGCATCCCTCACGCAACGGCAACGGACCGGTCCGCCGTCCTCTGCCGGGGCCCTCACCCCCCGGCCCCCTCTCCCGTACACGGCCTCTCTGCACCCTCGGGTGCCTGCCCCGTACGGGAGAGGGGGCCGGGGGGTGAGGGCCCCGGCAGAGGACGGCGGACCGGTCCGTTGCCGTTGCGTGAGGGATGCGCGCCCGCAGGGCCGAGACCCCGGAGCGGCGG
>DASQZE010000163.1:0-9207 GCA_035638875.1 Longimicrobium sp. | reverse complement strand
CACGCCTCCGAGAGCAGCATGCTCAGGAAGAGGAAGGGAAGAAAGCGCGCCAGGAACGCCGAGTTCAACGCCTTGATGGGCAGCACGCCCGAGAAGAAGAAGATCAGCGGCGCCGCGTAGTACACGAGCTTTTGCAGCCCCCCCACGTACGCCGTGAGCGACCCGAAGTAGCTGATGCGCTGCGACAGGCTGAGCCCGGGGTAGGTGACGGGGTTGAACCGCTTGAGCACCTGCATGCCGCCCTGGCCCCAGCGCAGGTGCTGCGTGTGGAATGCCACGGCGTTGTGCGCGGCCAGCCCGTACACCAGGCTCTCGCCGTAGAAGGCCGAGTTCCAGCCGTTGGCGTGCAGCAGCAGCGAGGTCTCGATGTCCTCGGTGATGGTCTGCGTGCTGAACCCGCCGATCTGGTCCAGGGCCGCCCGCCGGATCACCGCGCTGCACCCGCAGAAGAAGGTGCCGTTGATGGAGTCCTTGCCGGCCTGGATGACCCCGAAGAACAGCCGCTGCTCTTCCCAGATGCGCCGCGACGTTTCGTCCACGTTGTAGGTGAACGCGTCGGTGTTGTAGAAGTCCTGCGGCGTCTGCACGAAGCCCAGCTTGGGGTCTTCGATGAAGAAGCCCAGCACCCGGTCAAGGATGTGGGGCAGGGGCACGTGGTCGGCATCCAGCTGCAGGATGAAGTCGCCGTCCGTGTGCTTGAGCGCGTTGTTCAGGTTGCCGGCCTTGGCGTGCTCGTTCGTGGTCCGGCGCAGGTAGCCCAGCCCCAGCTCCTGGGCCATGGCCTGCACCTCGTCGCGCGAGCCGTCGTCCAGGATGTACGTCTTGTGGGGATAGCGGATGGCCCGCGCGCCCACGGCCGTGCGGCGGATGACCTCCAGCGCCTCGTCGTAGCAGGTGATGTACACGTCCACCCGCATCCCCGGCGGGGCGGGGACGGGCTGCCGGTTGCGGATGCGCCACACGGAGTGGATCATCACGAACGCGGTGAGCAGTCCCCACGTTTCCGCCAGTGCGAGCGGGATGGAGAACCACAGCGCGTCGGGGTTCAGGGTCCACCCCCACCGCCAGACGATGTAGTAGGTCCAGTAGACCAGCGTGATCACGGCGATCGCGCGGATCATCCGCTCCCTTCCCTCGGAAAGGATGGGAACCGCGTTGGGCGGACGCCGCCGGAGCGGCTCGGCCTGCGCCGCCTGGGCGCCGGGAGACTTCAGTCTACTCATGAAACTCGTTCCGCTTGTATTACGCGTACGAAGGAAACGCTCAGTACTCGTACGCACCCCCCGCACAGGTCCTGGGTTTGCGCGGTGGCTGCTACAGGCCGCGTACCAGTGGCGGCCGAGCGGAGGCGGCGTATGCGAGAAGCATGCCTTCTAATCGGATGTTCCGGAGTAGCGGCGTAACAACCTGACGTGCTGAGCTTTGTGCTGAATCAGCGGATGGCACAATGTCCGAAAGGGGCTCCTGCTACGAGCGGGGCTCACGGGGTGAGCGGGCTTCCTGAACGGGCGGGCGCTCCTCCCCCCGGCCCGCCCCCCGGCCCCCTCCCCGCTCGTTCCTCGCGGAGAGGGGGAGAACTGCGTCCCAGCTCCATGTCGAGGACGCGACGATGAGCCCGTAGAAGTCTACACCCTCTCCCGCGCAGTTTGCGGGAGGGCGTGGACGAGCCTAAGCGAGGCCGGGGGAGGGCGGCACAAAGCGCCGCGACGATGGCTCGTCGCGGCGCTTCATCATCCATCAACCAAAGTCCCTCATCCGTCGTCCCGCCGATCGGTCCGTCCCGATCCCCCGATCTGCGATCCGCTCAGTTGGAGGCGAGCTGGCCCACGGAGGTGGACACGGCAGAGGCTTCGAAGGCGGTGCGGATGCGGGGCTCGGCCATGGCGGCGCGGAAGGCGGCCTCCGCGGCGGGCGACGACTCGATGCGCCAGTCCGCTTCCTTGTTCATGTTGAACCACACGGCGCCCACCACGTTGGGATGCTTCAGGAGCGCCGCGTAGGCGTCCGTGATCCACTTCGCCTTCGCATCGCCCGCGCCCTCGTCCGTGGCGAACTCGCCCACGATGATGGGCTTGCCGGGAAAGCGCTGCACCAGGTCGCTCAGGATGTGGTCCGCGCGCGCGCCGTCGAACATCTCGCCGAAGCTCTGCCAGCTGCCGCCCCACACCCGCGGCGCGTTGAAGCCGTGCGCGCCCACGTAGTCCGCGTACGCGTCGCCCGGGTAGTAGTTGCCGTACCAGTTCCAGTGCCCCGTCCCCGCGCCGGCCGCCACCGGGTTGCCCACGTTGGGGTTGAACACCCAGCGGACGTTGGTGGCGCCTTCCCGGCGAAAGATGTCGACCATGCGGCGCCAGGCGCGGACGTACTTGGCCGGCGCGCCGGTGTCGCCGCCGTTCTCGATGCCCTGCCAGGCATACGCCCAGTTGCCGTTCATCTCCCACGCCGGCTCCAGCAGCACCACGTCGCCAAAGGCAGCAAAGCCGCGGGCCATGGACACGAGCCGGGCGTCCGCCGCACCGGAGTTGATGGCATCCAGGAGCCCCTTGTCCGGCGCGCCCGTCCAGCGCAGGTCGATGGCCAGGAAGTTGGACGAGCCGGCCGTGCGCACGTTGCGCAGCAGCTGCCCGCACCACCCCGCGGCAGACCAGTCGCACTCCAGGTTGTGGAAGGTCTTGACCATGGACGGGTGCTTGCCCGAGCGCTGCGCAAAGTCGCGGATGGCCGGGCCGATCCGCTCGGGCGTGCTGTTGGCGTCGCCGAGGAACGCGCCGTTGAAGAACGGGCGCGCGCTGGCGGCCGGCGGCACGGCCGGCGCCGGCGTCTGCGCGCCGGGCGTTGGGTCGGGGAGCGTGGAGGCTTGCGTGGGCACGTCGCCGCACGCTGCAAGAAGCGCGGCCAGGGCCAGCGCGGCCGCCGCGGGGCGGCGGAGGAGCGGGAAAGACATCATGATGAAAGACACCTGGTTCGGCGGCTCGACCGGCATGGCGGGGCGCGGGCGCGTCCTGCGGTAGCCTCGTAGCTTTGCGTCCCCGGCTTTCGCCGGGTTTGCCACTTCTCGTCGGTGCCCGAAGCGGGGGCGGGAACCCCTGCGGCGGGTACGTGATCGCGGGCAATTGAGGGCAGGTTGCATACCCTCTTCCCGCATTTCGCAAATCGTTGCAGGTGCTGGCGTTTAGGACCGATTTCCGGCGACGCGCCGGACGGTCCCCCCGGCATTTTGCGGGAAACTCCGCAAGCTGCGAACGCCGCGGAACGGATGGATGTCCGCGGATGCGCATCCCCTTGTGATCCAAAGATTTCGGCGGATGGGCGGAAGGGGGCGAGGGAGGGGACGTGCGGATGGTCTGATGCTTGCTTGCACCGGCCCTTCGCCCCGGCTGATACGCCCCGGGGTCTCAGCCACACCTGGAGATCGCATCCATGATGAACCAGATCGTACGGATGGGCGCCCTGCTGCTCGGATTGACGTGGGCCTCCGGGACCGCCGCCGCGCAGGCGCCCGCCCCGGTGGCCGTGCCCGCATCCGCCCCGGCCGGGCTGACGGATGCCGACCGGCAGATGCTGCTGGACGCGGCGCGCACCGCCTGGGCCTTTGCCGACGCCAACTACAACCCGGCCACGGGATGGATCAACTCCGTGGAGGAGTACGAGTACGCCACCATCTGGGACATCGGCAGCGGGCTCATGGCGCTGTACTGCGCCGATCAGCTGGACCTGCTGGAGGGCGACGAGTACGACCGCCGGATGCGACGCGCCCTGCAGTCGCTGATCGACGCGCGGCTCTTCGAGGGCGCGGCGTTCAACAAGATGTACAACACGCGAACGGGCGCGATCGCCGGGCGGGCGGGGCAGGAGTCCACGACCAGCGAGCGGGGCTACGGCTGGTCCGTGATGGACATCGGCCGACTGCTGGCGGTGCTGCGGGTGATCGACCAGACGCAGCCGCAGTACCGCGACCTGATGATGCAGATCGTAAACCGGCTGGACTACACGCGGCTCATCCAGGGGGGCTACCTGCGCGGCGAGGACCTGAACCGGAGCGGGCGGCTGCGAAAGTACCAGGAGGGGCGCGTGGGATACGAGCAGTACGCCGCCGCGGGCTTCGCGGCGTGGGGCCACACCGCGGAGAACGCGCTGAACCTGGGCCGCAACACGTATCCCGTCCCCGTGCTGGGGGTGCAGGTGATGGGCGACCGCCGCGGCGATGAGCACCTGACGAGCGAGCCGTTCGTGATGATGGGGCTGGAACTGGGGTGGACGCCGGAGATCCGCACGCTGGCGACAAACGTCCTGGGCGCCCAGGAGGCGCGCTGGAAGCAGACGGGCACCGTGACCATCGTCAACGAGGACGCGCTGACGGGGCCGCCGTACTTTCTTTACTACTCCGTGTACTCCAGCCGCCGTCCCTTCGCGGTGGAGGCCCCGGCTGGTGCGCCGCGCGGGGTCACGCCGCGCACGGTGAGCGTCAAGGCGGCGCACGGCTGGCACGCCTTGCTTCCCAATGCCTACACGCGCCTGGGGGTGGACCGGGTGCAGGGCGCGCGCACGGCCCAGGGCTGGGGCGCGGGCGTGTTTGAGGAGAGCGGGCGCGTGTCGGGCGGCCGCAACGTGAACACGGCGGCGGTGGTGATGGAAGCCGCCCTCTACGCCCAGCGCGGCCGCCCGCTCATCGAGGGCGCCGGAACGCCGCCGGCCGCGCAGTAGACGGATTGGTGCCGTCGCACGGCCGGTGTGGCCTTCCCCCGGCCTCGTTTCTGCTCTAGCTGGGCCCGTCCACCCCCTCCCGCAAACTGCGCGTGAGGGGGTGTATACTTTGACGGGGCCATTGGCGCGGAGTCACGATTCTCGTCGCGCCCGGCTCGACACGCGGCACACCCGTGGCGTCGAGCCGGGCGCGCGTGTTTCGCGCCGGAAGGTTCCAGGGTTCTCCGATACGCCTGCCTGCGCTGTCATTCTGCCGTCGGCGCGGGCGCGATCCTGCACGTGGATGCGGCGCTTCGCACGCCCTGGCGACGTGTCCGCATCAAGGGACTGGGCACGGCACCCCCTATCGCGTAACTTTCTGGCGCGCGGGCTGCATCACGATCACGTATCACCGGGATACCGAGCTGCTGACTACCGCCGAACGAACCGGCGAGGAAATGTCGTTGGCGCGCTACGCCCTCCGCTACTTCTTCGATCCTGGATCCGGCATCTGCCTGTGGGCGGCCTGCGACGCGGCCCGCCAGCGCTTCGGCTATCCCGTGGCGGCGCGCGAGCTTCCCCTGCCGCGGGCCACGCGCGAGCGGATGGCGCAGCTGGCCGACTGGTTCGACCGCAGCGTGGACTGGGAGTACCCCGCCGGCCCCTCGCTGTGGGACGCGGCCGAGGCGGAGCGCTTTGCCCGCGCCGCCCGGCAGCTGCTCTCCGTGCTGCGCGTGCAGCTGGGCCCCGACTTCGACATCCGCGACGAGCTCGCCGTCCCCGTCACGGCATGACGTGCACGCCTCCTCCGCGGCACCATCCGTTTCCGTGTAACTTCTTAATCTGCCTATACTTGAATTATCCAGCGGTTTGCCCTATTCTGTTCGGGAAGCCTGCACGCACACGACGGACGTGCGGCGCCAACTTCGACGACTGGGAGCGGGATGAAGAAGATCCGACTGGACGTGCAGGAGCTGCGGGTGGAGTCGTTCCAGGTGCGGCACGATGAGGGGGCACGCGCGACGGTGAACGGCTATCTCAAGGAGGGACCGGTTGGCGTGGACTCCGGCGACACGGCGATCTGCGGCAATTCAAACTGCGGGTACGAGACCTGCGCCCCGTCCTGCGGTTCCCGTGCCGTCTGCATCTGCGAGGCGTGAGTCCGGGCTGGTCTTGAGAAGGGGCGCCCACAACGGCGCCCCTTCTGCGTTACTACCCTCCGGCGCGTGCCCTCGGCGCGGCTGGCGGATGAGTTCAGGCCCGGCGTAGAATGGGAGCAACCATCCCAGTCCGCGCCGGGCCGCCCTGTAGATGCACCTCTCCGAATTCCTCGCTGCTCATCCCGCGGATACCCTTCTCAGGGTCATCGCATGGCAGTCCGATGGCGAGACGCACGTCCGGTGCGTGCTCCAGGCGAGTCCGTGGTGGGTGGATCCCGCACGTCGCCTGGATTCGGACGGCACGCTGACGATCGACTGCCTGGGCGTGCTGGAATCGGAGATCCGGATTGGATGGCGGGCCGGGGAGGTGGAGGACCTGGAGGTGATCGATGAGGATCATCCGCTCCTCTGGGTGCACGGCGCGCACGCATCCATCTACGGCAACGCGCCGCTCCCGGAGCCCGACCGCTTCTTCATGCAGTTGGCGGATCTGGTCGAGGGCAGCGGTATCGGTCGCCCGGTGATGTCCGTGCTCGATACCACGGCAGAGGATTGGCGCCGCAGGGTCGCGGGCCCCACCCCGTACCTGCTGCTCACGGCTCCGCAGCCGATCATCGACGCGTGCCTCCCGTTCCTGGATGCGCAGCGGGCCGACTACTCCGTCCTGCGCCCGCAGCATTGCTCTGCCCGCGCCACGTCTCTCCCGCTGCAACTGGTCGTCATCGGCGAATCGTGGGTCATCTGCCAGGACGCGACGGTGGAGGTGGTGCCGCCGCTGGCTGCCGCTCCGGATCGGGCCTAGTGCATCTACACAGGAGGAAGTGTTACGGGTGGCGGCGAACCGCGACATGTCGCCGGAGGCGCTGCTGAAGTTCTATGTGGGGCAGGGGCTTCGGCAGGATGCTGCGCGTTTGTACTCCGAGCGCATCCTGGAAACGACTGCGGAAGTGCTCGCTCGCCACATCCCCTCCGAGGAAGAGCGCTTTGCCATCATGAGTGAGATACAGGGCGAAGCGGCTGCTTGACCGGTCCGGGATGCTGCGTGAACGCCCGAGGGGCGCCCCGATCCTGGGCGCCCCTCGTTCGCATCCGCAGCGCTCGTCCGTCCGCGTGGGCTCAGCCGATGGTCGGCGCGGCGAAGATGGGGGCCACGACGAGGGCGGCGGCCCCGCGCAGGCGCGTCTGCTCGTCGCCGGGCTCGGGGGTGACGGGCGTGGCGGCGCTCCCCTGCGTGAGCGTGCGCTCCGCCATGGCGGCCACCACGTCGCGGCCGATCAGGTCCCATCCGCCCGCGATCTCCCCGCCCACGATGATGCGCCCGGGGTTGATGGCGTTCACGATGGCGGCCAGCCCCAGCCCGATCAAGCGGCCTGTCGTCTCAAGCGCCGCGCGGGCCGCGGGCTCTCCGGCACGCGCGCGGGCGATGACGTCCGTCACGGTGACGCCGGTCGCCACGACCTGCGCGTAGGTGGCGCGGGTGGCGAGCTCGATGCCCAGGTAGCGCGCCACGATGGCCGGGTTGCACGTGTACGCCTCCCAGCACCCGCGCGACCCGCACATGCACGCGGGCCCCTCCAGCGCCAGGGGAATGTGCCCGAACTCGCCGGCGGCGTCGCGGTGGCCGCGCACCACGCGGCCGTGCACGACGAGCCCCGCGCCCACGCCGTCGGAGATGGTCACGTAGGCAAAGCTTTCCAGCTGCTCGCCCGTGGCCTGCCCCAGCCAAATCTGCGCGTAGGCGCAGGCCACGGCGTCGCGCTCGATGTGCACGGGGAACCCCGCCGCTTCCTCCAGCGCCCCCCGCAGGTCCACGTCGCGCCAGCCGAGCGCGGGGGCGTTCATCAGGCGCCCCGTCACGTGGTCCACCATCCCCGGCACGGCCAACCCGATCCCCTGGCACGAGCCCGTGGCGGCGTTCTCCTCCAGCAGCGCCCGCACGCGGATGCCCAGCGTGGCCACCAGCTCGTCCGGGTCGTCCGGTGTGGGCAGCGCCTCCACGGCGATGGGGTGCCCGCTGAAGTCCGCCAGCATCACGTGCGTCTCGCTGCGCCGCACGTCGATGGCCACGGCCAGGCGGTCGTGCGCGCGCACGTGCAGCAGCGTGGGCTTGCGGCCGCGGCGCGACGTGCCGGGCGCGCCCTCGTAGATGAGCCCCGACCCGATCAGCTCGTTCACGAGCGGGCTCACGATGGCGCGCGCCACCTCCATCCGCCGCGCCAGGTCCGCGCGGGAGATGGGCTGGTACTCGCGCACCAGGTTCAGGACGATCTGCCGGTTGATCTCCTTGGTGGTGGTGCGCGTGGCGCGCTGAAAGTTGTGGGGATCGATCTTGCGCACGGGCGTGGGGCACGGGTGAGGGCGCGTCCATGAATCCCGGACCTCCATCGGGACGGTCCGGAACGCGGAAGATGGCCGCCGCCGCGCCGCGCACGCAAGTCGCACGTCTCTCGGGGGATGGACCGGGTGCCGGGTCGGCGTGCGTGATGCGGCGAGGGCGAGAGCGAATGAATTCGCGGCTACAACGTCACACTGTCCGCCTGCGCGGACACCAAGGCGCCGGACGCATCGACCTGCACCGTCGACAAGCATCGCGCCCCGCCGCCGGAGACTGGCAGCGGGGCGCGTGGTTGGTTGGTCTGCGATCCCAGCCGATCATCCGCGGGAAAGGCTGTGCCGTGCGGGATGGGTCGTGCACGGGCGAGGAGATCCCTCGGTCGGCGTCAAGGATCGCGCCGCGGGCAGGACCCGTCGGCGCCTCCCTCAGGAAAACAACGGTGGGTACCCAGGCCGATCAGCCGTCGTGCGCGCCGGCGGCGGCGAGGTACTCGGCGATCTCGATGCTGGCCTCGCGCGCGGCGGCAAAGTCGGGGGAGCGGGCGGAGAGCGCATGGGCCACGGCGTCCGTGCCCGTTTCCGCCAGGGCCAGGATGCCGGGCGCGCGCGGAACGCGGAACTGCGTGTGGTCGTGGTGCGTGATGGTGACGAGCGTGCCCAACGCGCGGCCGTCCGCCGTCCCGATGGTGCTCCACATCCACCGCTGCTGGTCCGTCTGGTCGGCGCGCCCCCACTCGCGCGAGATCTCGAAGTCGCCGGGGAGCCTGGGATCCGCGCGCAGCCCGGACTCCCGCATCCACCGGTGCACGGGGCGAAAGAGCAGGTCCAGGTAGGTGCCGTACGCCATGTCGCCGGCGCGCGCGTACGCATCCGCCAGCTTGTCCCGGTTTTCTTCCAGGATGGACTGCCACTCCCCGGCCACGTACGCCTCGATCTCGCGCGCGATCGCGACGATGTCCGTTCCGCTGTCTTCCATGGGGCGCTCCTGCGTTGATGTGGCGCCGCCCGCGCCGGATGCGTGAGCGGCGCC
>DASQZE010000162.1:0-1580 GCA_035638875.1 Longimicrobium sp. | reverse complement strand
CTCGCGGGGGGCGGCGTCCCCGCCCCCGCGCTCGTCGCACGCCGCCAAGCCCAGGAGCAGCGCGAGTCCGGCCAGGCGGCACGCGGCCGCCCCATTCCCCCACGCGATCGTCATCATGGTCCGGGTTCCGTAACGGGTGTGTTCAGCGGTTGCGCTGGTTGGGAAGGAGGTACCACTTGTCCACGCCCACGAGGTCGCCGCGCGCGTCGGGGTGCACGTTCTGCAGCCGGTTGCTCACCCCTTCGATGCGCTCCTGGAAGTACAGGAACGTGTACGGCTGGTCCTGCGCGATGAGGCGCTGGTACTCGCGCCACAGGGGGCGCGCCTGCTCGCGGTCCACGATCAGGGGCAGGGTGTCCAGCAGGGCCGTCGTGCGGGGGTTGCAGTAGCTGACCCACTGGTACGGCTCGTCCATCTTGTTGCACGAGAACAGGTTCTCGTCGTCGATCTTGAACTCGGCCACCCACCCCATCACCACCGCGTCGAACGGCCGGTCCTTCACGTCGTTCAGCTGCTCGATGAGCGTGTTGAACTCCACCAGGCTCAGCTGCGCGTCCACCCCCACCGCCTTGAGCTGGCTCTGCACCACCTCGGCGATGTCGCGCCGCTCCTGGTTGCCCGTGTTGGTCTTGAGGGTAAAGCGGAACGGCTGCCCCTGCGCGTTCTCCAGCACGCCGTCGCGGTTGCGGTCGGTCCACCCCGCCTCGGCCAGCAGCCGCCGGGCGCCCTCGGGGTCGTAGCGCACGTCGGCGCCCACCGTGCTGTCGGCCTGCCAGTAGATGTTGGGGACGGACGAGTGCGCGATCTCGCCGTAGCCGTGCAAAATGCCGTCGATGATCGCCTGCTTGTTGATGGACATGGTCAGCGCCCGGCGCACCCGCACGTCCTTGAACATCTCCCGCCGCTGGTTCCACCCCAGCAGCGTGTAGCTGCGGTAGCGAAAGGTGGCCAGCCGGGCCGTGGCGGAGTTCTCCACCTGCTGCGCCTGGTCCGGCGTCACGGCCACGTAGTAGTCCACGTTGCCCGACAGCAGCTCGCGCATGCGCGTGGTGGCCTCGGGAATGGCGCGGATCACCAGCCGGTCCAGGTACGGGCGGCCGCCCAGCTCCGCCGGGTAGTTGGGGTTGGCCTCGAAGATCCAGTTCTGCCCGGCCGCGCGCGACACGAAGCGGAAGGGCCCGTTGCCCACCGGCGTGCGCGAGTTGAAGGGGTGGGTGGGCAGCTCCGCCGCCTTCACGTCCTTGAAGACGTGGCTGGGGACGGCGAAGAAGGTGCGCCACGGGTCCATGTAGTCCGCGTGGGGGCGCATCCGCACCTTGAAGGTGAACGAGTCCGGCGCCGCCGCCTCGCCGTAGTGCGTCCAGAACGCCGTGTTGGGAAAGGTCGACGCCGGCTGCCGCGACAGGTCGTACGCCAGCTTCAGGTCGTACGCCGTGGTCTTGGGGCCGTCCTGCCAGAAGATGTCGTTGCGCAGGTGGAACGTGAGCTCCGTGCTGTCGGCGTTGAGCTCCCACCGGCGCGCCAGGCCGGGGATGGCCTCCAGCTTCTCGTTGTAGCGCACCACGGGGGTGAACATCACG
>DASQZE010000161.1:0-3124 GCA_035638875.1 Longimicrobium sp. | reverse complement strand
AGTACCGCCCCGCGCGCAGCAACATCATGAGCTACTTCGCGTGCGAGCCCATGCGCTTTACGCCGGGGCAGGTGGCGCGCATGCGGCAGGCGCTGGAGCACGCCAACCGCGTAATGCTCATCCGGGCGCCGTGCCCGCCGGACTTCGCGCAGGTGCCATCCGCCTCGTTCCAGACCTGCTTCGACTACTGGGCGCAGCGGGGGATGTGGCCCGTGACGCTGGCGTCCAACCGCATCGGCAGCGCCACGTTCTTCGCCGGCTCCATGCAGGCCGGCGCCGACCGCCCCGTGCGGACGATGATGACCCAGGCGCAGTTCCAGGAGGCGTTCAACACGTTCCGTACGCGCAACTTCCGCCCCGACCGCATCCACGTCCTCGCCACCCCGGACGGGCCGCGCTTCAACGTGATCTGGGCGCCGGTGGACGGGCAGTTCGAGGTGCGCGCGGACCTCACGACGGAGCAGTTCGGCGCCACCTGGACGGAGATGCGCGCGGCCGGCTTCGTGAACACCGACCTGGCGGGATACGCCACGGCGGGCGGCACACGGTTCGCCGGCGTATGGGTCAAGCGTGCCACCCAGGGCGACGCCAGCTACGGCGACATGACCGCCGCGGCGTACCAGCAGCGCTTCGACCAGATGTGGGCGCAGGGATTCCGGCCCGTGCGCCTGTCCGCGTACACGGTGGGTGCGGAGACGCGGTATGCGGCCGTGTGGGAGAAGGTGCCCGGCAGCTGGGTGCAGCGCTTTGGCCTGACGGCGGCGCAGTTCCAGGCGGAGTACGACACCCGCGCCGCCGCCGGCTTCCGGCTGCACCAGGTTACCCCATTGGGCGACCGCTTCGCCGCCACCTGGTTCAAGCCCTGACGGGTGGTGGATGGGTGGGGGGCGGATGATGGACCCGGTGCAGGCCGGGCCCAGCGCCCCCACCGCTCGCGCAGGCTCGCACCTCCCCCAATGGCCCCTGGGGGAGGTTGATGCGGATCGCGGCGGTGTGGACGGCTCCCTGCACTCGCGGCACCCCATGAACGACGAAGCCGCCCGCCGGAACTCCGGCGGGCGGCTTTGCGCTGTGGGTGTCGGCGGAGGCCGACAGCGTGAAGTTGTAGCCGCGAATTTATTCGCTCCCTCTTCTTCTCGCTCACTCACACTCCGCCGACCCCTGCCGGGACTCGCCTACCGCCCCGTCCGCGGATAGATCCGGTGCCGCTCGCGGACGGCGTTCCACGCGGTGCGCTCCTGCGTCCAGCGGCGGTCGATCTCGCGCGGGTCGTCGCCGCGGTCGAACGCCGCGCGCGCCCACCGCGAGCCGATCATCTGCGTGAACCCCTCGTTCATCACCCGAAAGCGCGCGGGGTTCTGCTTCTTGGCCTCCGTCAGCAGCACCAGCGTCGTGTAGGCCGGGCGGAACGTGGCGCGGTCCGTCACGTCCAGCCGCAGCGTGGTGAACGTCTCCCCCTTGTACTGCGTATCCACCTTGGGATCCGTCGTGGGGGTGATCTGCACGGGCGTCAGCGTCACGCCGGGCAGGTTGTACTTGGCCACGGAGTCGCGCAGCCGGTTGGCGTCCAGCCAGGGCGCGCCCACGTAGTTGAACGGCGAGTCCGTGCCGCGCCCCACGTGCACGTTGGTCCCCTCGCCCAGGACGAGCCCGGAGAACGTGAGCTCCGCGTCCACCGAGCGGATGTTGGGGCTGGGGGGGACGAAGCGCAGCCCCGTCTCCTCGAACCACATGTCCGGCCGCCAGCCGTCCACCGGCACCACGTGCAGCTCCGCGCCGATCTTGGCGTCCTCGTTGAAGTAGCGGGCGATCTCGCCGGCCGTCATCCCGTGGCGCAGGGGCACGCTGTAGTAGCCCGTGATGACCTGCGTGACCTCGCGCACGGCCATGTCCATCACGGGCCCGTCCTGCGCGTCGGTGATGGGATTCGGCCGGTCGAGGACGACGAAAGGAATGCCGCGCTTCTTTGCCTCTTCCATGGCCATGGCCATCGTCCACACGAAGGTGTAGACCCGCGCGCCGACGTCCTGGATGTCGAACACGAGCACGTCCACGTCTGCCAGCTCCGCCGCGGTGGGGCGCTGCGTGCGGTCGTACAGCGAGTGGACGGGCACACCGGTCTTGGTGTCCCGTCCGCCCACGAACGTCGCCCCCGCCTCCAGGTCGCCGCGGATGCCGTGCTCGGGGCCAAAGAGCGCCACCAGCCGCACGCCGGGGGTGCGCGCCAGCACGTCCGCGCCCAGCTCGCCGGAGCGCGTGACGGCGCTGGGGTTGGTGATGAGCCCCACGCGCTTGCCCCGCACCAGGTGCATGGAATCGCGCAGCAGCACCTCGATGCCCGGGATCACCGTGTCCGCGCGGGCCTGCGCCTTTTCCGCGGCGGCCGTAGCCGGCACGGTGCCGGCGGAATCCGCCCCGCCTTCGGCCGACTGCGACGACGGGCCGGTGCGGCAGGCGCCCGAGGCGAGGACGGCGAACAGCAGGGCGGCGGCAGATCGAAGGGGGTGTGATTGCGGCTGCATCGTGGGCGCTGCTGGGTTGGGGATTTGCCGCCGTCCACGACGCGCGGCATCGTACCGATCCCCCTCCACGCTGCGAAACCCGCGCCGCCGCGCCCGTGTGCTGAGTATTGGGCAGAGAAGACGTTTCACGCAGAGGGCGCAGAGACGAACGGATGAGGACGCAGAGAACGTCGGTCGGTTCTCTGCGTCCTCTCGTTTTTCCCCTGCGTCCCCTGCGTGAAACGCCCTCACGGACGGGCCCCGCGACGAAGATGTGGGGCCGCGACGAAGGCCCGTCGAACGCGAAACCGCCCGCCGCTCCAGGAGAGCGGCGGGCGGTTCATCAGGCGTCCCACACGGCGTGGACGATCAGGGCGTGTAGGTGGAGTTCTGCGCCTTGGGCGTGCCGCGGCCGCCGGGGCCGTACACGGCGGTGACGAGTGCGTCCGCCCAGTTGCTGCCGTCCATGTTGGAGTTGTCCAGCGCCGGGTTGAGGAGCTCGCGGCTGACGCCGTCCTTCGCCGAGGTTGCGG
The DNA here is from genome assembly GCA_035638875.1 of Longimicrobium sp. Lineage (GTDB taxonomy): Bacteria > Gemmatimonadota > Gemmatimonadetes > Longimicrobiales > Longimicrobiaceae > Longimicrobium. Next base: position 90 of record DASQZE010000161.1, on the reverse strand, counting down.
CCGACGCGTACTGCGTGCGGTCCAGGGTGAGCGTGTCGGCGGCGCCGTACACGCGGCTGATCTTGAACGCGTCCAGGCTGTTCTGCAGGT
>DASQZE010000160.1:0-6850 GCA_035638875.1 Longimicrobium sp. | reverse complement strand
GTCACCTGGGGGACTCCGTGGCCCGTTCGGCGCGGGCAATCTTCTGCAACGGCCATGCTGCGGGGCCGTAACTCGGATCTTTGCTTGCAGATCGGCCGGTTTTGGCGCGTTGCGTACGCGCATCCGTAACGTTACCATTCCCATCCATTCATACCGCTGCGCCGGGTGCAGTTGCCGCAGGGCCAGGACCGGGCCCGCACCCCTTGGATGTCACTCGCTGATCCGCGTGTCCCGCGGCGAAAGCAGAGCCGATGAGCAACGCCCTCCATACCCTCGCCGTGCGCCTTCCCATCACCTCCCTCACCGATCCCCTGGATTTCCGCGCGTGGTTCGCCGGCGGCCCCGCCATGGTCACGGCGGTTTCCCCGGGCGGCGTCGTGGTGTTCGCAAGCGAGGCGGCCGTCGGCGCGCTGGGGCGCTGCGGGGACGACGTGGAGTGCACGGCGCTCGCCGCACTGTACCACCCCGAAGACCGCGCCTCGCTGCGCGCCGCCCTGGACGAGGCCCTGCTCTGGCCGGGGACGGACGTGCGGCGCGAGCTGCGGCGCATTCGCGCGGACGGGACGGAGCTGTGGGTTGACGAGACGCTGCGCGCCCTCCCCAGCGCGGGCGGGCCCGTGGTGCTGGTGCACACGCAGGACGCCACGGAGCGCCGCTCGGCGGGCAAGGCGCTGGAGCAGTCCGCCTCGCTGCTGGCCGCCGCGCTGGAGTCCACGGCGGACGGCATCCTGGTGGCGGACCTGGAGGGGCGCGTGACGCTGTGGAACCAGCGCTTCGTGCAGATGTGGGGAATTCCCGAAGTGGTGCTGCGCGGGGGGGATGGACACGCCGTGCTGGCGCTGGCCGCCGCGCAGGTGATGGACCCCGAGGAGCACGCCGCCGCCGCCCGCGCCCTGATGCGGAACGCGGAAGGCGACGCGTCGCGGCTCATCCGCCTCAAGGACGGGCGCTTCTTTGAGCGCGTGAGCAAGCCGCAGCGCCTGGGCGGGCGCGTGGTGGGGCGGGTGTGGAGCTACAGCGACGTCACCGAGGCCAAGCGCACCGAGGCGGTGCTGCGTGAGAGCGAGGAGCGGTACGCGCTGGCCATCGAGGGCGCCCTGGAGGGGATCTGGGACTGGGACCTGGAGCGGCAGCGCATCTACCTCTCCCCCCGGTGGAAAGCCATCCTGGGATATGGGCCGGACGAGGCCGTGGGCGAGCACCCGGACGAGTGGCTCACCCGCGTGCACCCGGACGACTTGCTGCGCGTGCAGGGCGAGCTGGCCACGAGCATCGGCGGAGGGCGCACGCACTTCGAGATCGAGCACCGGGTCATGCACCGCGACGGCAGCTGGCGGTGGACCCGCGCCCGCGCCGTCACCGTCTTTGCCCCCGACGGCCGCCCCGTGCGCATCGCCGGCTCGCTGAGCGACATCACCGAGCAGAAGGTGGCCGAGGAACTGCTCCTGCACCACGCCCTGCACGACGTGCTCACGGGGCTCCCCAACCGTTCGCTGCTCGTGGACCGTCTGAACATCGCCCTGCGGCGCACGGCGCGCAGCGGGGGGAGCGTGGGCGTGCTGTTCATGGACCTGGACGGCTTCAAGGTGGTGAACGACAGCCTGGGCCACGCCACGGGCGACCGCCTGCTGGACGCCGTGGCGCGCCGGCTGGAGGGGTGCCTGCGCCCGTCCGACACGGTGGCGCGCATGGGCGGCGACGAGTTCACGGTGCTGCTGGAGGACCTGCGCGACCCGGCCGAGGCCCGCGCCGTGGCGGAGCGCGTGCACGATGCGCTGCGCGAGCCGTTCGTGCTGGACGGCCGCCCCGTCTTTACCACGGCCAGCGTGGGGATCGCGGTGGGCGCGGCGGGGGCCACGCCGGAGTCGCTGCTGCGCGATGCCGACACGGCCATGTACCGCGCCAAGAGCCTGGGCCGCGCCCGGTGCGAGGTGTTCGACCCCACCATGCACACCACGGCGCTGGCGCGGCTGCAGCTGGAGACGGACCTGCGCGGGGCCGTGGAGCGCGACGAGTTCGAGCTGGCGTACCAGCCGCTCGTGTCGCTGGCGGACGGGCGGATCTCGGGGTTCGAGGCGCTGGTGCGCTGGCGGCACCCGGAACGGGGGCTGCTGCAGCCGTCGGAGTTCATCTCCGTGGCGGAGGAGACGGGGTTGATCGTGCCGCTGGGGCGCTGGGTGCTGCGCGAGGCCTGCCGGCAGATGCGCGAGTGGAACGACCGCTACGGCGCGGTGCTGTCCGTGAACGTGAACCTGTCGCCGCGGCAGTTCGGGGATGCGGGGCTGGCGCGCGAGGTGGCCTCCGCCCTGCGCGATGCGGTGCTGCCGGCGGGGCTCCTCAAGCTGGAGATCACCGAGGGGCTGCTGATGGGCGACGTGGGCGCCGTGGCCGCCACGCTGAACGAGCTCAAGGCGCTGGGCGTGGAGCTGTGCATCGACGATTTCGGGACGGGATACTCGTCGCTCAGCTACCTGCACCGCTTTCCCATCGACACGCTCAAGATCGACCGCTCGTTCGTGCAGCGGCTGAGCGCGGACGGCGGCAGCGACCAGATCGTGCGGACCATCCTCGTCCTGGCGCAGACGCTGAACATGCGCGCCGTGGCGGAGGGGGTGGAGACGGCCGAGCAGGCCGACCAGCTGCGGGCCATGGGATGCGAGTTCGCCCAGGGCTTCCGCTTTTCGCGCCCCGTGATGGGGGAGGATGCCGGCGCGATGATCTGGAGGCAGCGGCTGACGGCGTGAAGGAAGTGCGGAAGTGCGGAAGTGCGGAAGTGCGGAAGTGCGGAAGTGGGGAAGTGGGGAAGTGCGGAAGTGGGGAAGTGGGACGGTAGGTGGGATGAGATCGTGCCGGTGAGGCGAGGCCCCGTCCCCGGCGACTGAAGTCGCGGCACCGAAAACGTGATGTCGGCCTTCGCCGACGGCTCGTGCCGCGTCCGGGTGAGTGCACCGGACCACAGTTCCAGCTGTTGAAGCCCCGTTCGGCGCGCGCAGCGAGCCGAGACGGGGCTTATGGCTTCCCAGCGGCGGCTTTAGCCGCTCAGGACGGATCTACACCAATTCGGACGGATCTGCGCCAATCGGAACGGATCGGCGCCATCAGGGACGGATCCCGGCCTGACGGATCACCGCCGGTCCGCGTTCCTGCCGCTCGCCGGCCCCGCCCGGCGAATGAATTCGCGGCTGTGACCCCGCGAAGTCGGCCTTCGCCGACAGCTCGTGCCCCGGCGGGTGAGTGCACTGGAACGCAGTTCACGCAGTTGAAGCCCCACAGCAGTATCGTGGGGCTTTCCGCAGTCGTTGCGGCGGCTTTAGCCGCTCAGTACCGATGCCCGTCCTCCCGCCCCATCCCCCTCCCGAACGAACCATCCCCTGATCCGCAAGAGTGGACCGCGCCCGCGCCCTCACATACCTTTGCTGCGCTGGTGGGGGCTGCCATCCGGCCACTCCCGCACTCACGCACTACCGCACTCACGCACTCCGTTGTCCTCCGTCTACGCCCAAAAGATCGCGGCCGAGCTCGGCCTGCGCCCCAACCAGGTGTCCGCCGCGCTGGAGCTGCTCCTGGCGGGGAACACCCTCCCGTTCGTCGCCCGCTACCGCAAGGAAGCCACGGGCGAGCTGGACGAGGTGCAGCTGCGCGACGTCCGCGACCGCCACGAGTACCTGGCCGAGCTGGACGACCGCCGCGGGGCCATCCTCAAGTCCATCGACGAGCAGGGCAAGCTCACGCCGGAGCTGCGCGCCAAAATCGAGCGCGCGGAGGTCAAGAGCACGCTGGAGGACCTGTACCTACCCTTCAAGCCCAAGCGCCGCACCCGCGCCACCATCGCCCTGGAGCGCGGCCTGGGGCCCCTGGCCGAGCTGCTGTGGGCGGGCGAGACGGCGGATGCGCAGCTGGCGATGCGCGCGGCGGAGTTCGTGGACGCGGAGAAGGGCGTCGCCAGCGCGGACGATGCGCTCGTCGGCGCGCGCGACATGATCGCGGAGCGCGTGTCGGAGGACGCGGCGGCGCGGGCGTACGTGCGCGACCAGGTGCGCGCGCGGGGCGTGATGGAAAGCAAGGCGGCGCGCGGCAAGGAGAACGAGGTCAGCAAGTTCCAGGACTACTACGACTTCAGCGGCCCCATCAAGGACATGCCTAGCCACCGCATTCTCGCCGTCCGTCGCGGCGAGGCCGAGGGCTACCTCACGGCGCGCATCCTGGGCCCGGACGAGGAGCTGATCGGCTCGCTGCGCCGCAAGTTCGTGGAGGGCAACCGCGCGGCGGGGCAGATGGGGCTCGCGGTGGAAGATGCGTATCGCCGCCTGATCTCGCCGTCCGTGGAGGTGGAGGTGCGGATGGAGCTCAAGACGCGGGCGGACGAGGAGGCCATCGCCATCTTCGGCAAGAACCTGGAGGCGCTCCTGCTGCAGCCGCCCGCCGGGGGCCGGACGGTGCTGGGGGTGGATCCCGGCTTCCGCACGGGGTGCAAGCTGGCCGTCGTGAGCGCCACGGGCGGGCTGCTGGCCACGGGCGTCGTCTACCTGCACCAGGAGGAACGCGCGAAGCACGAGCTGGCGAAGCTGGTCCGCGAGCACGGGGTGGAGCTGGTCGCCGTGGGCAACGGCACGGCGAGCCGCGAGTCGGACAAGCTGGCCAAGGAGGCCGTGCGCGATCTGCCTGCGGACGTCCGACCCGCGGTGGTGATGGTGAACGAGGCGGGGGCGTCCATCTACTCGGCGTCGGACCTGGCGCGGGAGGAGCTGCCGGAGCTGGATTTGACGCTACGCTCGGCCGTTTCCATCGCCCGGCGGCTGCAGGACCCGCTGGCGGAGCTGGTGAAGATCGATCCCAAGTCCATCGGCGTGGGCCAGTACCAGCACGACGTGTCGCAGACGCGCCTGAAGCGCCGCCTGGACGAGACGGTGGAATCCGCCGTGAACCACGTGGGGGTGGAGCTCAACACGGCCTCGCCGGCGCTGCTTTCGTACGTGGCGGGGATCGGGCCCACGGTGGCGCAGCGCATCGTGCAGCAGCGCGACGGGTCGGGGCCGTTCCGCTCGCGCGCGGAGCTGCTGAAGAAGGTGCCCGGGCTGGGGCCCAAGACGTACGAGCAGGCGGCCGGCTTCCTCCGCGTTCGCGGCGGGGCGCATCCGCTGGACGGCAGCGCCGTGCACCCGGAGCGCTACGGGCTGGTGGAGCGCATCGCCCGCGACCTGTCGGTGGACATGACGTCGCTTGTGGGCAACGAGGCGGCCGTCGGGAAGATCGACGTGCAGCGCTACCTGGGCGACGGCGTGGGCCTTCCGACGCTGGAGGACATCGTCGCGGAGCTCAAGAAGCCCGGCCGCGACCCGCGCGAGCAGTTCGAGGCGCCCGCGTTCCGCGACGACGTGCAGTCCATCAGCGACCTCACGGAGGGGATGTCGCTGCAGGGGACGATCACCAACGTGGTGGCGTTCGGCGCGTTCGTGGACATCGGCGTGCACCAGGACGGGCTGGTGCACGTGTCGGAGCTCTCCGACCGCTTCGTGAAGGATCCCAACGAGGCGGCGCGCGTGGGCGACCGCGTGACCGTGCGGGTGATGTCCGTGGACGTGGCCCGCAAGCGCATCGCCCTGTCGATGAAGACGCAGGGCGCGACGAAGCCGGCCGGCGGCGGCGGACGTCCGAACCAGCAGGCGGGCGGGGCGGGGAAGCCAGGCCAGGGCAAGCCGGGCCAGTCCCAGGACGGCAATCGCAAGCCCGCGCCGCCCCCGAAGGCGCCCGAGCCGCCGAAGCCCGGCGTGGCGCCGAACGGGATGCGCATCGTGACCCGCAAGTAGCCCGCGACCCGTGCACCCTCCCCGCCCTTGCGCGGGGAGGGTGTGCCGCCCGATCTCCATCCGCCGCACCTGCCCCCCTGGAATGCCGCGTACCCCCGGCCTGCGCCGAGCCGTATCCGTGGTTCTGCTTGCGATGGCGATGGCGGGTTGCAAGCCGGGCGGCTCGCCCTCCGGCCCGGCCCCGCTACGGGCGGATGCAGCGCCGGACTGGCGCGCGTTCGTGGGGTGCTACCGGGTGGAGCATCTGCGCTTCGTGCTCGATACCATCCCGGTGACGACCGGCTGGCGCGGGCGCGAGTCGGCGCGGCAGGCGCGGTCGATTCCCGTCGGCGAGCGGACGGGAAAGCGGTTCTGGCTCGTTGCGCCGAGCGGTGCGCTGGAGGTGGTGTTCGAGGACGGGCTGTATGCCACGCGCCTGGAGATGACCGTGCGCGGTGACAGCTTGGCCGGCAACCGGCACGTCTACGGCGACCGGCCGCACGTGCCGCCCACCGTGCGCCGGGCCTCCGGTGTCCGCGAGCCCTGCCCGGCGGACGTGGCCGACGCGGCTCGATAGGCGTTGCGTAGCCAGCGTCAATCCGTAGAGGCCGGCGTTCTCGAAACATCGACGCAAGCGGGACGGGAGATGGCGTCGCAAGCCTGTGCGATACAGGCAGCCAGCCCGCGACGTTCTCGACGAGGGTAGCCGAGAGATCCACCCCGGCGGCTCGAGGTCCCGATGGCCGCGTGCCGTACGGAGCGAATGAATTCGCCGCTGGAAAGGCGCGAAGTCCGCCTGCGCGGACTGCAGGCGAGCTTCCGCGCCGTTGATCCACCTCATTCTCACTCGCATGGTTCAACCTCGCCGATCGCGAACGCTCTACTTGCTCCTCGCCGCGGCCACGGTGGTCGCGGGGCTGGCGTCGCGACGCTTCGGCGGGGTGCTGCCGGGGTTCGTGGCGGCGTACGCGGGGGACGTGCTGTGGGCAGCGATGGTGTACCTGCTGATCGCCGCCGCGTGGCCGGGCGCATCCACCCGGCGGCCGTCGCCACGCGCCGGGTGG
>DASQZE010000159.1:0-8836 GCA_035638875.1 Longimicrobium sp. | reverse complement strand
TTGGCGGAGTGCACCCCCAGCGCCAGCGGCGCGCCCAGCAGGATGCCGATGCCCACCGAGTACTCCGGCGCGAGCTGGTAGAGGAACGGGGTGGCCGCAAGCGCCGCCAAGGCGGGCTTGGTGAGCACCTGCACGCTGTCCAGCGCGTGGTCCACCACGGGGATCTTGTCGCCCAGGATCTCCAGCAGCGTCGCAACACCAAAGATCAGCACCGTCTGCGGCTTCTCCAGCCACACCAGGTTGTCCGGCAGCGGCAGGTCCGTCATCCACGCCATCAGGCTGGCGCTGAACACGGGCAGAAATGCGCGCAGCCCAGCCGTGGCCGCCAGCACCACGCCGAACGCGGCGGCGGAGAACGCATCCATCAGCGCACCGTCGTCATCTCGGTCCTCGAAAGTCGTGATCCCCTGCTGTTCACGCGCGGCTGTCTCCGTCCTCGCGCGCCGCGCTTTCCAATCCTGGAGGAATCGCGATTCGCACGTCGCGCACCAGCCGCCGCTGCGCGACAGGTAGCGCGTCTCCGCTCACGCCGACGGAAGATGAGAACAATACGAAGACCGCGCCCCGCTTCGCGAGACGGGGCCCACCGGCGTGTGACCCGGCGATCAGCAGACCGGGCTCAGCAAGGGCTTGATCGGATCGCAGATGCAGGGGTCCGTCGGGGCGTAGCAGGACACGCACGAGGGCTTGGTCCCGGTGAGCGCCTCACCGTGCACGGTCCCGCGCACCGCCGCGGCGGCGGTGGAGGTGCCGAACGATTCCACCTGCAGGGCGTCGAGTTCCAGCGTCAGCCTTGCCATGGCAGCATCTCGCTGTCCGTGGTTCTCCCCTGCCCCATCGCTCCGCTGGCAAACGAGGCAGGTGCGGCGCTTCGCGGTGTTCGCAACACGACGGGCAGGTGCGGCGACCACGCGGCACTGGATGCGGTGAGAATTTCCTGGCGTTCGTCCATCCAATGCAGCAGAGTACGGTATCGAAATCCTTCCGCGCCATTCCCTGGCCCACCCGGATCGCTGCCCATGACTTCTCCACGATTGGCCCGGGGCACCATCCCGCCCCCGGTGCACCGGCAGTTGCGAGGCTACGCGCTGGACCCCAGCCTGGCGCTGCAGCTCGACACCGCGCCCATCAGCCAGGTGACGTTCAGGGTCCCGTGGGAGAAGCTGGACCCCGGCCCCGTGGGCGAGTACCTGGAGGTGGTGGACGTGGACCCGGCCGGAAAGTGCTTCTACGAGCCGGTGGACCTGGACAACCCGCACCTGCTTGCGCAGGACGGGCTTCCGCCCTCGGAAGGGACGCCGCAGTTCCACCAGCAGATGGTGTACGCGGTGGCCCGGCTGACCATCCACAACTTCGAGCGGGCGCTGGGGCGCAAGGCGCTCTGGTCGCCGGGGCCGCCGCCGCCCGGAGAGAGCGACGAGGACGACTCGCACTTCGTCCAGCGGCTGCGCGTGTACCCGCACGCCCTGCGCGAGGCCAACGCGTATTACAGCCCGGCCAAGAAGGCGCTCCTCTTCGGGTACTTTCCCGCGTCCGGCACCGACCCGGCCGACCACGTCCCGGGCGGGATGGTGTTCACCTGCCTGTCGCACGACATCGTGGCGCACGAGACGGCGCACGCGCTGCTGGACGGGCTGCACCGGCGGCTGGGAGAGGCCACCAACCCGGACATGCTCGCCTTTCACGAGGCGTTCGCCGACATCGTGGCGCTCTTTCAGCACTTTACCTTTCCCGAGATCCTCCGCCACCAGATCGCGCGGACGCAGGGCGACCTGGACAGCCAGGAAAACCTGCTCGGGCAGCTGGCCAGCCAGTTCGGCCGCACCACCGGGGCGCGCGGGGCCCTGCGCGACGCCATCGGCCGCTTCAACACCGAGAGCAGACAGTGGGTGCCGCATCCCGTGGACCCCGCGGAGTACCAGGCCGCACAGGAGCCGCACGCCCGGGGCGCCATCCTGGTAGCGGCCGTCTTCGCCGCCTTCCTGTCCATCTACAACGCCCGCGTCTCCGACCTGTTCCGGCTGTACACGGGCGGAAGCGGCATCGTGCCGGCGGGCGCCGTGCACCCCGACCTGGTGAACCGGCTGGCCGACGAGGCCGCCAAGGCGGCGGCCCACGTGCTGAACATGTGCGTGCGGGCGCTGGACTACTGCCCGCCGGTGGACCTCACGTTCGGCGAGTACCTGCGCGCCGTGATCACGGCGGACGTGGACCTGGTGCCGGAAGACGACCGCAACTACCGGGTGGCCTTCGTGGAGGCATTCCGGCGCCGGGGGATCTACCCGCGCGACCTGCGGACGCTCTCGGTGGAGAACCTGCGCTGGCGCACCCCCGAGGAGGAGGACGACAACCCGCACTCGCCCGCGCTGCTGGGCATCTTCCGGCAGATGCGCGAGAACGCGCACCGGCAGCTGTACGCGGACACCCGCAGGGAGATCTTCGCCCAGGAGCGCTCCACGCGCGGGCGGCTGCACGCGCTGCTCGAGGCGCACTTCAAGTCGGGCAAGGACGGCCAGAAGGACGCCACCTTCCTGGGGCTGGACCACGGCCGGGGATTCCAGGTGCACTCGACGCACCTGGCCACCCGCTCGGGCCCCGGCGGCGACACGCGGCTGCAGATGATCGTGCAGCTTACGCAGGGCACGAGGCTGCCGCGTGACGAGCAGGACCCGTCTGCGGGGAAGATGCCGTTCAACGGGGGGGCGACCCTGGTGGTGGACCTGAAGGGGCCGAGCATCGTCTACTGCATCCGCAAGCCCGCCGGGAGCACCACCCGGCGCTCCCGCCAGCGCGAGTTCCTGGCGGAGCTCGCCGGGACGGGGACGCGCGCCGTCTACTTTGGAACGCCGGAACCGGGACCCTCCCGGGAGCCGTTCGCGCTCCTTCACCGCGGAACCGTGTGAGGCGTACGATGAGCAAGACGACCCCGTACCGGGTGCGCATCCGCATGTACCGCCAGGGCCTGGGCGACTGCTTCCTGGTGTCGTTCCGAGGAAAGGGCGGCCCCGTGCACGCCCTGATCGACTGCGGCACCCTGGGCGCGAAGATGACCGAGGTGACGATGAAGGAGGTGGTCGCCGACATCCGGAGGGAAACGGGAGACCACCTTCACCTGCTGGTGGCCACGCACGAGCACAAGGACCACGTCTCGGGATTCCGGACGGAGCGCGAGCAGTTCGACGCGTTCCGGGTGGACCGGGTGTGGGCCGCGTGGACGGAGAACCCCCGGGACCCGGACGCCGGAAAGATCCGCAAGTACAAGGGCGACCTGGTGACGGCGGTGGCCCTGGCCGCGCAGGCGCTGGCCGATGCCGACGAGGGCGACCCCGTCCGCGAGATGCGCGTGGGGATGCGCGACGTCCTGGGCTTCGTGGGCGACGTGCCCCCGGGGGACGAGCCGTTCGCGGCCAAAGAGGTGGCCAGGACGGTGAACGAGGCCATGACCTACGTGACGCAGCGGGCGGGCAAGGACGGGGTGGACTTCCTGGAGCCGGGGCAGGTGCTGGAGCCCGCGTGGCTCCCGGGGATCCGGGTGTACGTGCTGGGGCCGCCGCGCAGCGAGGCCGCGCTGCGCAACCTGGGCGACCACCATTCGCCCGAGCTGTACCACGCCGCGGCGAACCTGGGCACCGAGCTGGCGTCGGCCATCACGTTCGGCGCGTCGGGGCAGTCGTTCCCCGAATACCTGAAGGCCCTGGAAGGCGACGAGCGGCAGGCGTTCGAGCGGCGGCTCCCCTTCGATCGCCGCTTCCGGATGGAGACGGCCGAAGAGACCCTGTGCCGGGAACGCTTCGCCGGCTACTACGACGAGGCGTCCGCGTGGCGAAAGATCGATGCCGACTGGCTCTCGGGGGCCAGCGACCTGGCGCTGCAGCTGGACAGCTACACCAACAACACCAGCCTTGCGCTGGCGGTGGAGCTGATCGGCGACGGCCGCGTGCTCCTCTTCGCGGCAGATGCGCAGCTGGGCAACTGGGCGTCGTGGCACACGCTGACCTTTCGGGTGACGGAGGCGGACGGCACGGCCCGCGACGTCACGGCGGCCGACCTGCTTCGCCGGGCGGCGTTCTACAAGGTGGGCCACCACGCCAGCCACAACGCCACGGTGAACGAGAAGGGGCTGGAGCTGATGGAGCGCGGCGACCTGGTGGCGATGATCGCGCTGGACCACGAGGTCGCCATCAACAAGCGGCCGCACAAATGGGAGATGCCGGCCCCCGCCCTGTACCGGCGGCTGCTGGAGAAGACGCAGGGCCGCGTGCTGCGCTCCGACATCGGCTGGGCCGACGACGAGGCGGCGGAGCGCGTTCTCCCGGCCGCGGAGCGCGCGGCGGGGCGCAAGGGCACCGACGTGGACGTCACGCCGCTCTACGTGGAACTGCGGATTTCGTAGGTGGCTCGGCGGCCACCGGGCCCGCCGCGGGGATGCGACGGCCCGGAAACCGTCCGCCGGGAGCAGGTCGTGATGGAGGCGTCGCGAGCCGGTAGGCACGGAAAGCACGGGAGGCCGCGGACGTCGTCCGCGGCCTCCGCTGCATCCCCACCGTTCGGGACCCGCCCCAGCGTGTCAGCGCTTTTTCTTGAGCAGGGTGCCCCGGCACCCCGCGGCGCCGCAGCGGCACGGGAAGCGCCGCCTGACGGCCGGCGTGATCCGGTCCTGGGTGATCATCTGGTAATCGAAGGTGAGCTCCTCGCCAGGCGGGATGTCGCGGAGGCTTTCGATGTAGATGCGGCGCTCCTCGATCACCGATTCGCAGTTCGGGTCGCACGAGTGGTTGATCCACTGGGACACGTTGCCCCCCACGCCCCCGTCCACCACCAGGTCGTCCTCGATGGTGAACAGCAGCGTGTGATAGGGGACGGAATCGTCCCACGGGTAGCGCCGGTCGCCCTCTTCCTGGGTGATGCGCTCGCCCGTGTACTCGACCAGCCGGGTGCCCGCCGGAATCTGCTCCCGCGCGAAGACGCCCTTGCCGTGAATGCCGGACCGCCGCAGCGCCAGGCGCTGCCGTACGCGAAAGCTTTCTCTTGCCATGACGGCCATTCTAGCGTCCCCGGGTGCCCCCAAAAAGGCGAGCGGCCAGTCCCTCCCCAACCCTCAGTTCCCGCGCGAGGTACGGCACCGTGCGGCCCTTCGCAGCCCGGCCACGACGGCAGGCGGACCCACGGCGACCATGCGGCCGCCTAACTCGCCGGCGTCAATCAGCCCAGCGCGAGCACCAGCGCCACGACGGCCACCGCGATCGTCAGGGCCACCGTGGCGAGCCTCCCCACGCTCCACCGGGTGTGCGAGGGGGCAGCGGCTGCAGCCTGGGGCGCTGGCCCGCCAGCTTTTTGTACCATCACCTCGTACAGCGGAAACAGGTCGCTCGCGGTGAACTCGGTCGTGTACCCGCCGCGCTCCAAGGGCTCATGAACGTCCGGCGACTGGAGGATCCAGGCATCGAGCTCCTCCGGCGTGCGCGCCACCGTCCCGGCACGTACCGTTTGGGCGGCCATCTCGCGTGTGGCCGAGCGGACTTCGTCGGGAAAGTGGTACCGCGGCGGTCGCATGGATGATTCTCCTCTCCGGTTCGCCCCCGGCTGCGGTGTGGCGTGCGCGGGCGATCCCGACAGGCAAGAACTCCACCGCTTATGCGGGTTGCCCTTACCCCAACTCCCGCGCCAGGTACGGTGCCGTGCGGCTCTTCGCCGCGCGGGCCACGACGGCGGGCGGTCCAGCGGCGACCACGCGGCCGCCCTCCTCCCCCGCCCCAGGGGGCGATGTCGATAGCCCAGTCGCTGCCGGCGATCACGCGCACGTCATACAGACGCAAGCCACCTTGCTTGGATATTTATGTCACATTACGTTTGATTGTGCCCACTGAATGGCTTGTTCAGAATGGACCGAGTGTCGGCCGACATCCAACCCTTTTACGCGGTGAGGTGAACGATGAAGAAGAAGCTCAGATTGCAGATCGAGAAGCTGCGCGTTGAGCAGTTCGAGGTCCAGCCGGGCACGCCAGTGGTCCGCGGAACGGTGCATGGCCATATGTCGGATTTGGGCTGCTACTCCGACGGCGACGTCACATGCTACTGCGGTGTTGGCCCCAGTGAGCCGCACAGGCTTTGCTTACCCATGCCGGGCAGCCAATACCTGTATTTTACCGAATGCTGCTGAACCTCACCGCGCACCAGCATCAACAAGCGAGCAACGCGTGCGGAGGCGCTCCCTGAATCCAAGGGAGCGCCTTCGTTTCGATCAGGCGATGTTCTGCTTTTTCCCATCACCCCAGCTCCCGCGCCAGGTACGGCGCGGTGCGGCTCTTCGCCACGCGGGCCACCTCGGCGGGCGGGCCGGCGGCGACCACGCGGCCGCCCTCCTCCCCCGCCCCGGGGCCGATGTCGATCACCCAGTCGCTGCCGGCGATGACGTGCATGTCGTGCTCGACGACGACGACGGTGTTACCGGCATCCACCAGGCCGTGCAGTTGAGCCACCAGCTTCTCCACGTCGGAGGGGTGCAGGCCGGTGGTGGGCTCGTCCAGCACGTAGAGCGAGTGGCCGCGCTGCTGGCGCTGCAACTCGGTCGCGAGCTTGATCCGCTGCGCCTCGCCGCCGGAAAGCTCCGTGGCGGGCTGGCCCAGGCGCAGGTAGCCCAGCCCCACCTCGCGCAGCACGTGCAGCGCGCGCCGCACCGCATCCTCCCCCGCGAAGAACTCGTACGCGGCATCCACCGTCATCCCCAGCACCTCGGCGATGTTGCGGCCCTCGTAGCGGATCTCCAGCGTCTTTGCGTTGTAGCGCGCGCCGTGGCAGGTGGGGCACGGCGCGTAGACGCTGGGGAGAAAGAGCAGCTCCACCATCACGAACCCCTCGCCCTCGCACGTTTCGCAACGCCCCTTGGCCACGTTGAACGAGAACCGGCCCGCATCGTAGCGCCGCTTTTTCGCATCCGGCGTGGCGGCGAACAGGCGGCGGACGTGATCGAACAATCCCGTGTACGTCGCCAGGTTGCTGCGCGGCGTGCGGCCGATCGCCTTCTGGTCCACCTGCACCAGGCGGCGGATGCCTTCCATCCCGCCCGCAATCCGCCCGCCGCTGGGGAGGGCGGATGACGACGGATGGGCATCGTCCTCATCCTCCGCAGACGTGGGGATCTCGTGGCCCAGGTGCGCGGCGACGAGCTCCACCAGCACCTGGCTCACCAGGCTGCTCTTGCCCGATCCCGAGACGCCGCTGACGCTGGTGAACACGCCGAGCGGAATCTGCACATCCAGCTCGTGCAGGTTGTTGCGGGTGACGGATTCCAGCATCAGCCATCCCTTCGGCTCGCGCGTCGTGCGCGCGGGCGGCCGCGTCTCGCCAAAGAGGTGGCGGCGCGTCTGCGACTCCTCGATGTCCGCCAATCCCGCGGGCGGGCCGCTGTAGAGCACGCGCCCGCCCTGCTCGCCCGCCGCGGGGCCCACGTCCACGATCCAGTCGGCGTGGCGGATGACGTCCATCTCGTGCTCCACCACGAACAGCGAGTTGCCCGCGGCCAGCAGCCCGTCCAGCGCGCGGAGCAGCGCCTCCGTGTCCGCGGGATGCAGGCCGGCGGAGGGCTCGTCCAGCACGTAGACGACGCCGAACAGGTTGGATCGCACCTGCGTGGCCAGCCGCAGCCGCTGCAGCTCGCCGGGGGAGAGCGTGGGCGTGCTGCGCTCGATGGACAGGTATCCCAATCCCAAATCCAGCAGCACCTCCAGCCGCGCCGTCAGGTCCTGAGCGATGCGCCGCGCCACGAGCGCCTTTTCGGGATGATCCGCATCCTCCTTTTCCCCCGCCGTCCCCTCCGCGTACGGCCGGACGAGCGCGGCCAGGCGGGACAGCGGCAGGCGCCCCAGCTCGGTGATGTCCATCCCCGCGAACGTCACCGACAGCGACGCCGGATTCAGCCGTTTGCCGCCACACGCGGGGCAGTCTGTGGCGAGCATGTACTGCATCACCCGCCGCCGCATGGACGCGCTCTGCGTGTGGGCAAAGGTGTGCAGCACGTGCCGCCGCGCGCTGCTGAAGGTGCCCATGTAGTTGGGCTCCTCCTTCCGCTTGAGCGCCTTTTGCGTCTCCTCCGGCGTGTAGCCGGGGTAGACCGGGACGACGGGCTGCTCGTCGGTAAAGAGGATCCAGTCGCGGACGTCCTGCGGCAGCTCGCGCCACGGCCGGTCCACATCGTAGCCCAGCGTGACCAGGATGTCGCGCTGGTTCTGCCCGCCCCACGCCTGCGGCCACGCGGCCACGGCGCGCTCGCGGATGGTGAGCGACGGGTCGGGCACCATCGACTGCTCGGTGACCGTGTAGATGCGGCCATGCCCGTGGCACTCCGGGCAGGCGCCCTCGGGGGTGTTGGGGGAGAACGCCTCGGCGTAGATGATGGGCTGCCCCGGCGGATAGTCGCCGGCGCGCGAGTACAGCATCCGCAGCAGGTTGCTGAGCGTGGTGACGCTGCCGACGGACGAGCGCGTGGTGGGCGTGCCGCGCTGCTGCTGCAGAGCCACGGCGGGCGGAATGCCGTCGATCTCATCGACGTCGGGGATGCCCATCTGGTGGAACAGCCGCCGCGCGTACGGCGCCACCGACTCCAGATAGCGCCGCTGCGCCTCGGCGTACAGCGTACCGAACGCGAGCGACGACTTGCCCGACCCCGACACGCCGGTGAACACCACCAGCGCGTCGCGGGGAATGTCGAGGTCCACGTTCTTGAGGTTGTGCTCCCGCGCTCCCCGCACCCGCACGAACTCGTGCTGCCGCGGGCCCTCCGCGCCGTCCCGCACTTCGCTGCTCTTCCCTGCCTTCATCCGTCCCGCTCGCCTGTGGT
>DASQZE010000158.1:0-1609 GCA_035638875.1 Longimicrobium sp. | reverse complement strand
AGGGCGGCGGGGAGGCGTCCGTCAGCACCCTCGTGGGGGCGACCGGGTACTCCGGCAGCGCGGTGCGGACGGCCGCAGAGGAGATGGTGGTCGCCGGGTTCGTGCGGCGCCTGGAGGGTTCGCCCACCGCGTACAGCGCCGACCACCGCGCCTGGGCCGGCGTGCTGCTGTTCCGGCCCACCTCGTCAGTCCGGGGGCCGGACGTGCCGCCGTGGCGCTTCTGGGCCTCGGTATTCGCCTTCCTGGCGGACGTGGAAGCGTGGGCGGCGGAGGCGGAAGCGGCGGAGTGGAGCCCCTACGTGGCCAGCAGCCGCGCGCGCGACCTGGTGGAGGACCACGCGCGCACCCTGCGCACGGCCAAGCTCCGTCTCCCCGATCCGCGTGAGCCCGGCGGCGCCGTGTTCCTGGAAGACCTGGAGCGGGGGATGCAGCACGTCCACGCGTGGTGCCTGGAGCATCTCTGATCCGGATCCACTGCCGGTTTCTCGCCCGATCCGGCAGGGCACACGCGGAGGTCGAGGAGAAAAGGAGAGGCGGATCCGTCCTTCGCGTGGGACGGCCGTAGAGTTCCGGGGCTACAATCGAATGCAGAGTCCGGCATGAATCCGCCGCCCCCACCCGAGTCCATCCGCACGCGCCTCGTCCGCTGGGGCTTCAACTGGTTCCCGGCATACCGGGGCACGGGCGGGCGCATCACCTGCATCGCCCGCGACTGGCGGGAGATCCGGGTGCGGCTGCCGCTTTCCCTGCGTACGCGCAACTACGTGGGCACCCTCTTCGGCGGCAGCATGTACGGCGCGGTGGACCCCATCTACATGGTGATGCTCATCCGCGCCCTGGGCAGTGGATACGTGGTGTGGGACAAGGCGGCGTCCATCCGCTTTCGCCGCCCCGGCCGCACCACCCTCTTTGCGCGCTTCGTGCTGGACGACGCGGAGCTGGATGCCATTCGCGACGCGCTGCGGACGGCGCCGTCCACGGATCGCGTGTACACCGTGGAGCTGGCGGACGCGGACGGCGTGGTGCACGCGACGATCGAAAAGACGATCCACGTGCGAAGAAAATAGTGCCAAGTAAAAAGTGCCAAGCGACAAGTTGCGGATGCGTCGTTCGTGCCTGGCACCTGGCACTTCTCACCTGGCACTGCCGTCTGGTACGATCCCTGCCCCGGTCGCCTGCATGCGGATACGGATCATGATTGCGGCTCTCGCCCTGGCGGCGTGCGGCGGCGGCGGCGATGGCGCCGTGGTGGAAGGAACCTTCGCCCCGGGGCTTGCGGCAGACGGCGTGTGGGTGATGGAATCGGAGCGCCGCGAGCGTGCGGACAGCGGCGGATTCCGCGTCGCCGACCTGACGCCGGGACCGATGACGCTGCGCCTGATGCAGGGCGCGGACACGTCGGCCCTGCTCAACGTGTCTGGGCTGCCCGCGGGCGCCCGGCTGCGGCTGGAGGGGCTGCGGGTGGATGGCGATTCGCGCTTCGCCTTTCCCCGCTCGGTGGAGCTGGACGGCGCCGAGGTGGTGACGGTGAACGGGCTGCGGATGGGCGCGCCCGGCCGCATTCCCCGCGAGGTGGACGTGCGCGGCGCCGTGCTGGCCTGGTCGTCGG
>DASQZE010000157.1:0-10563 GCA_035638875.1 Longimicrobium sp. | reverse complement strand
CGATGGCGGGCAGCGCGCGGCGCAACGGCTCGTGCGCCTCGGCGGCGACCCGCGTGGCGAGGAACCCGTCCCCCCGCGCGGCGATGCGCTCGCCGATGGCCGCGATCTGCTCCGGCGTCTTTCCCTGCCCGAAGACGACCTCGGGAAAGCCCTGCCGAAGCGCGCGGTGGTGGTCCACCCGGGCGAAATCCAGGTCCTCCACGGGCGCCCAGGCCAGCCGGCGCTCCGCGTCCTCCAACGTCACCGAGCCGCTCGCCACGTCCGCCAGCAGCGCGCGCAGGCGCTCCGGCGTCACGCGGGCACCGCCTCGGCCTGCGCCAGGTAGCTTTCCAGCAGCCGCTCCGCCTCGTCCAGCTTCGTCACGGCGAAGAGCTCCTGGCGCAGCAGCCGCCCGTTGGGCAGCCCCTTGGTGTACCAGCCCAGGTGCTTGCGGAACTCGATCATCGCCTTTTCCTCGTCCGTTTCCCAGGCGATGGCCAGCCGCGCGTGCTCGATGACGATGCGGAAGCGCTCCGCCGGCTCCGGATCGGGCGGAATGGGCCGCCCCTCCAGCGCCGCGCGCGCCTGCCCGAACAGCCAGGGCGCGCCGTGCGAGCCGCGGGCGATCATGATGCCGTCGCAGCGCGTGTGCTCGACCATCTTCCGCGCGTCCTCGCCCGTCCACACGTCGCCGTTGCCGATGACGGGGATGTCCAGCGCCGCCTTGACGGCCGCGATCTCGTCCCAGTTGGCGTGGCCGCTGTACATCTGCGTCCGCGTGCGGGCGTGCAGCGTGAGCGACTCGGCGCCTGCGTCCTGGCAGCGCAGCGCGATGCCGACCGGATCGCGGGTATCCTCCGTGAAGCCGCTGCGGATCTTGACCGTCGTGGGGATGGAGATCGCCGACTTCACGGCCTTGATGATCCCCTCGACGAGGTCCAGATCGCGCAGGCAGCCGCTGCCGCCGTTGCGGTTGACGACCTTCTTGACGGGGCAGCCGAAGTTGATGTCCAGGAAGTCCGGCTCGTAGACTTCCTCGACGAGGCGTGCGGCCTCGGCCATGGCGTCGGGCTCGGCGCCAAAGATCTGGATGCCGATGGGGCGCTCGTCGTCGTGAAAGCGCAGGTAGCTGTGCGTGCGGCGGTCGTGGCGGCGGATTCCCTCCGCGGACACGAACTCCGAGACGACGACGTCGGCGCCGTACGCGCGGCACAGCCGGCGGAACGGGGATTCGCTGACGCCGGCCTGGGGCGCCAGGTACAGCGGTACGGTGCCGCTTTTGAGCAGGTCGATCGCGTTGGTGGACATGGGCGCAATATACACGGGGGGCGCCCGGCGGTTCAACCGCGGGGGAATTCCGTGCACGATTGCCGGCTTCCCGCGGCGCTCCCACCCGCTCGATTCCTCGCCCGATTTGTTGTCCTGAGGGAGGCGCCGCACGGGCCGATCCCACACCGATTCCATGGCGCCGACCGAAGGATCTGCTCGCCCGTGAAAGAAATCCGCCCGGTGCCGCGATCGTCGCGGGGCACCGGGCGGTTTTCAGTGTGCATCCTGCCGTTCGATCAGGGGCCGGGCCAGCGATCCTACTGGATCAGGACGGAGGCACAGACTCCCGCACCACATACCTGGTCGATGGTCCAGCCACCCTGTCCATCCGGAACCACGCGGAAATTGTCTTCCATGTACTGGCTGTCATCGAGCATCTGCTGCGTGTACGCGTCCCGCGGATTCGCTCCCACGTACCAGAAAGCTCCGTCGCTCTCCTGCAGCACGAGATCCTGGTCCACCTGCTGCTCCTGCTGGGTATCCGGGTCGACATACGCGATCCGCAGGGACCCCGTCGAGCCGTTGAAGCTGGCCTGTCCCTGGTACGAAATCCCGTCTGCCTTCCAGACTACCTGATTCTGTGATGAAAAGCCCGTGAACGCAGGAGCGGCGGGCTCATCCTGCGCCCAGACCACCTCTTCTTCGACGGAGGCGGGCTGCGGGCTCTCGACGGACCGGCTTCCGCGCTGCGTCTCCGGCACAACGCTCATCGTATCGTTGGCCGGCATTAACGCGTTGGTCGAAAGGCTCTCCGCCATCAGCTGGGGATTGTTGAGGCCCCACATCCCCATGGCCAGCAGCAGGAACCCGCTGCCGACCACCAGCGAGACGACTCGCACGCCCGCACCGACGCGGGGCATCTTGATCTCCTTGATCTCAAAGCCACCACCCACGATGGCGGTTCCGACCAGGATTCCACCGATGATGAACGAAACAACTTCAATCGTCATTGAGCTACCGCGCGAGGAAGGGTCCGGAGGGCGTGGGTGGGGAGGATGCGGGCGCGGTTGCAAGATCCAGGCGCAGTCTGTTCCCCAACAGAGAGCAGTAAAACCGGCGATTTTGCTGATGCTTCAGCCGCGAACCCTTCCGGCAGGTGATCCCGATCCGCCTCAAATGGGACACGTCTTCCCCACGGCGCGACAGCGAGCGAGATGCGAACAACGAGAAAGGGGCAGGCGAGAATCCCCTCGCCTGCCCCTTTCCGCCCGCCCGGAGGTCCGTCGCGTCAGCCGCCCCAGCGCTGGTCGAGCGCAGCGCGGATCTCGGCGAGCGACTTGCCGTCGGCGTGCATCTCGGCGGCCATGCGCGCCTGGCCCTGGCAGATGCCGCAGGTGCTCGCCATGTCGTCCTCGAAGCACTCCAGCAACGACCGGGTGCCGTCGCGCTCGTGGCACTCGCAGTGGCAGTACAGCCCGTCCAGCAGGCTGGGGATGCGCGCCGCGATGGTGTACGGCTCACGCGCGCGGCTGGGCACCGCCCGGCCGCGGAGCACCTTGGCGCCCGTGACGCCGGGGCGCGGATTTGGATGGTGGTTCTTGACCTTGGGCGCCGGCCGCCGCGCGCCGTGCTCCGCGTGGTCGTGCCCCGGCTGCGCTTGCGCGGCACCCGGCAGGACCATCGCGCCCAGCAGCAGCGCGAAGAGCACGAGCGCCAGGCGGGGAATGCCGCGCAGGGCGGTGCCGGCGGGACGACGGGAGATCTGCATCACACGACTCGCTGGTGAACGGATGGCCGACTGGATGCGAACGTCATCCAGCCGATGCGCGAGATACACCGGCGGCGCGAAATTGATTCTCGGCGGATGGACGATCGGCTTTGGGTCGATGGAAGGTGGATGAATCGGGGACGGGGTTCATGCGGAGAGGGATGGATCGCGCCGGCAGCGGAGGGCCCCCTCCCCCCGGCCCCCCCCCGCTTCGCGGGCAGGAGGGGGAGAACTGCGGTCCCGGCGGCAGGAGGCTCCTCCCGCACGGGCCGGGGTGTACACCCTCCCCCACGCAGTTTGTGGGAGAGGGTGGACGAGCCTGAGCGAGGCCGGGTGAGGGGCCCCACCCGACCCGTGCCGACACGCTGCATTCAGCCCCAACCCACCCCCCGTCCGGTCGCGCATCGGCGGCCTGTCCGGTACATTCCCGCCCACCGCCGGGGCTGCATCCGAGGCACGGCGGCGGCGAGTGCAGACCCACTTCCGCACTCACGCACTAACGCACTCACGCACTGCTGTCATACATGCTCGACGCGATCCTTCGCCCGCGCTCCATCGCCGTCATCGGCGCGAGCCGAAAGCCGAGCACCATCGGCTACCAGATCCTGGAGAACCTGGTGCGCCACGGGTTTGCCGGGGCCGTGTATCCCGTGAACCCCACGGCCACCGCCGTCCACTCCATCCGCGCCTACCCCTCCGTGGAGGCCATCGCGGACGAGGTGGATCTCGCCGTCATCGTGGTCCCCAAGCAGCACGTGTGCGACGCGGCCGAGGCGTGCGGTCGCAAGGGCGTGAAGGGGCTCGTCGTCATCTCCGCGGGCTTCGCGGAGGTGGGCGGGTCCGGCGTGGAGCGGCAGAAGCGGCTGATGGAGATCGTCCGGCGCTACGGGATGCGGCTCGTGGGGCCCAACTGCATGGGCGTGCTGAACACGGCGCCGGACAGCTCCATGAACGCCACGTTCGCGCCCACCATGCCGCCCTCCGGGCCCGTGTCGTTCATGTCGCAGAGCGGCGCGATGGGCGTCACCATCCTGGACTACGCCAAGGAATACGGCATCGGCATCAGCCAGTTCGTGTCCGTGGGCAACAAGCCGGACGTGAGCGGCAACGACCTCATCCAGTACTGGGCGCAGGACGAGCGGACGGGCGTCATCCTCATGTACCTGGAGAACTTCGGCAACCCGCGCAAGTTCACGCAGCTGGCGCGGGAGATCACCCGAAAGAAGCCGATCATCGCCGTGAAGAGCGGGCGGTCCGTGGCGGGCGCACGCGCCGCGTCCTCCCACACGGGCGCGCTGGCGGGGACGGACGCGGCCACGGACGCGCTGCTGCGCCAGTGCGGCGTGCTGCGCGCGGACACGGTGGAGGAGATGTTCGACCTGGCAATGGCGTTCAGCCACCAGCCCATCCCGCGCGGCAACCGCGTGGCCATCGTCACCAACGCGGGCGGGCCGGGGATCATCATCGCCGACGCGTGCGAGGCGTACGGGCTGGCCGTCACGGAGCTGACGGAGGCGACGCGGACGCTGCTGGCGGAGCACTTTCCCGAGGAGGCGTCGCTCACCAATCCCGTGGACATGATCGCCAGCGCCACCCCGCAGAGCTATCGCATCGCCGTGGAAGCCGTGCTGGCGGATCCCAACGTGGACGCGGTGATCGCGACGTTCGTCCCGCCGCTGGGCGTGCGGCAGGAGGACGTGGCCGAGGCGATCGTTTCCGTGGCCACCGGGCAGACGGAAAAGCCGGTGATGGCGGTGCTGATGGGGCGCCAGGGGCTGCCGCAGGGGCTCGCGGAGCTGAACGCGGCGGGCATCCCCGGCTACCGCTTCCCGGAATCCGCCGCCCGCGCGCTGGCGACGATGTACCGCTACCGCCGATGGCTGGAGCGCCCCGCGGGCGAGGTGCGCCGCTTCGACGCGGACCGCGAGACGGTGGCGGGCATCCTGGCCGCGGCAAAGAAGGAGGGGCGCGAGAAGCTGTCGGAGACGGAGGTGATGCGCGTCCTGGAGGCGTACGGCATCCCCGTGGCGCCGTACGCCGTGGCGCGCACGGCGGACGAGGCGGCGCGTGCGGCGGAGGAGATCGGCTATCCGGTAGTGGCCAAGGTGCTGTCGCCGCGCATCATCCACAAATCCGACGTGGGCGGCGTGGTGGTGGGCGTGGAGGATGAGGCGGAACTGCGCGCGGCGTTCCATCGGCTGACGACGGAGGTCCCGGCGCGCGCGGGGATCGAGGCGGGCGAGGTGGAGGGCGTGCTGGTGCAGAAGATGGTGGGGCGCGGCAAGGAAACCATCATCGGGATGACGCTGGACCCGCAGTTTGGCCCCGTGCTGATGTTCGGGCTGGGCGGGATCTACGTGGAGGCGCTGAAGGACGTGGTGTTCCGCGTGCAGCCGGTGACGGACGTGGACGCGCGGGAGATGGTGCGCGCCATCCGCGGCGCGTCGCTGCTGCAGGGCGTGCGCGGCGAGCCGGCCAGCGACCTGGGCGCCGTGGAGGAGACCATCCAGCGCATCAGCCAGCTGGTGGGCGACCACGACGCCATCACGGAGATGGACGTGAACCCGTGGATGGCGTTCGTCGAGGGCGGCGTGGCGGTGGACGGGCGGATCACCATCGCCCTCTGAAGGGTCGCGCACCCAGCGGAGCCGGGTTAAACTGCAAGCATCCGGCTCCGCGCGGCCCGCACCTCATTCCCCACACGATCCATGGCGTCGGACCCCAACGGCGGCGTTTGCCTGATTCGGCGGGTGGTCATCCGCAACTACAAGAGCATCGCGGCCTGCGACGTGGAGCTCGGGCCGCTGACGTTCCTCGTGGGGCCGAACGGCTCGGGGAAGAGCAACTTTCTGGATGCGCTGCGTTTCGTTTCTGATTCGCTACGGTATTCCCTAGAGCACGCACTGCGGGATCGAGGGGGGATTGACGAAATTCGCCGCCGCTCCGCCGGCACGGCCGCGAACATCGCTATCCGGGTGGACTTCCATTTACCTGACGGAGGCGGCTCTGGCCACTACGCACTGGAGATTGGCGGCACCAGAGACTCCGTCGAGATTCAGCACGAGGAGTGTAGAGTTGCTGGAGGACTGCTGTTAGCGGGGCATCAGCCCCAGTTCTTCGAGGTTTCGAAGGGTGGTGTTAGCCAGTCATTTGATCACCTCGGGCCAGCGCGTGCAAAGGACCGGCTTTACCTTGTCAGCGTTTCAGGGATTGGTGCTTTCCGGTTTGTGTACGACGCGTTGTCAAACATGGGATTCTATAGCCTGAACCCGGATGTGATACGCGATCTACAACCTCCGGCGCCGGGTGAACTGCTCGCGCGGGATGGCGCGAATCTGCCTGGCGTGCTGCAAAAGCTGTCTATCCGAAACCCACGACTGAAAACCAGGGTCGAGGAATACATGGCCCAAGTGGTACCTGGCATCTACGGGGTAAATGCCATTCCGCTTGGGCCGCGGGAAACCATAGAGTTTTTGCAGCAGGAGACGCCGGAAGGGCACAGGTGGCGTTTTTTGGCAGCGAACATGTCTGACGGCACGCTCCGGGCACTTGGGGTCCTCATGGCTCTCTTCCAGAACGGGAAAGAGGACCAATCCGGACCTACCCTCGTCGGAATCGAGGAACCAGAGACAGCTCTGCATCCAGCAGCGGCAGGAGTGCTCATCGACAGCATGCGTGATGCGATTTCGATGCGTCAGGTGCTGGTGACAAGCCATAGTCCCGAGTTGCTGGACAACCCATCCATCGCCGGCTCTGAGATTCTCGCAGTCGTTGCAGAGGGTGGAGAAACGAGGGTGGGCCGCCTAGATGAGGCTGGCCGTTCTGTACTCAGGGACCACCTGTTCACCGCGGGCGATCTGCTGCGGATGAACCAGCTTCGCCCTGATCCCACCATCGGCGCACTGCATCCTGAAGATCTGCAGCTGTTCGGCACGAAAGCGCCGGCGTGATCCTCCCGATCGTGGAGGGGCACGGTGAGGTGGCGGCGGTGCCGATCCTGATCCGGCGGATCGTCGCGCAGTACGCGCCGGAGGTGTACGCACACGTGGGCCAGCCGATCCGCGTCAAGCGGACGGGCTTGATCCAGTCGGGCGGCGTGGAGCGGACGGTGGAGCTTGCCGCACGCCAGACCAAGCCGGCCGACGGCATCCTGATCCTGCTGGACGCGGACGACGACTGCCCGCGCGAGATTGCGGAGCAGCTCGTGACGCGGGCAACGGCGGCGCGTCCCGACCGGGCGATCGCCGTCGTCGCCGCGAACCGAGAGTACGAAGCGTGGTTCCTGGCCGCCGCGCGCTCCCTGCGGGGCAAGCGGGGGCTGGCCGACGACCTGGAGCCCCCGCTGGACCCGGAGTCCATCCGTGACGCCAAGGGCTGGCTGGCGAGCCGCACCACGCAGGGGTTCTCGTACAAGCCGACCATCGACCAGCCGGCCCTGACGGACCTCTTCGACCTTGAACAGGCGTACGCTGCCCGGTCCTTCCGAAAGATCGTGAAGGACGTGGTTTCCCTGGCACGCCGGTCCTGAATCACGTCATTCCGTACCCACGACGATGCAGCCCAAGACCCCGCCCGAGCTGTACCAGTTCATCTTCGACAGCGCCTACCGCGCCGAGCGCCGCGGCGACTGGCGCGGGCCCGGCACCATCGCCGACGCGGCGCAGCGCCACGTCCTCGGCTTTCTGTGCACGCTGGTGCGCGCGGACGACGAGATCAGCCGCGAGGAAGCGGACTTCATCGCGGACATGCTGCGCCCCAGCACGGGGCTGCCCATGACGCCCGGCGAGGTGCGCGACCTCGTCTATCGCCACGGCGAAACGGGCGACACGGCGGCCCCGACCGGGTGGGTGCCGGACTACTTTCACGTGCTCATCCGCGGCGACCGGCTGCGGGGCACGGTGAACGCCATGAACGTGGCCACCTGCCTGCGCGAGCTGGGGCTGCAGCTCGTGGCCGCGGACGGGCGCAACCTGCCGCGCGAGGCGGAACTCATCACGGTGTACGTGGGCCCGCTGGAACAGGCCATCGCCGCGGCCGGGGTACAGACGCCGCGCAAGGTGGAGGAGCCCGGCCCCGGCCAGCCCGGCGCCCCGGGCGCGTCCGGCAGCACCGGACAGCCCGCCCAGCCGGAAGCGGCGCCCGTGGGTCCCGCGGACCTGAACGAGCTGATGGCCAAGCTGCACCGGCTGGTGGGGCTGGAGTCGGTCAAGAAGGAGGTGGAGACGCTCGCCAACATGGTGCGCGTCAACAAGATGCGGAAGGACCGCAAGATGCCCGTGCCCCCCATGTCGCTGCACATGGTGTTCACCGGCAATCCGGGCACGGGCAAGACCACGGTGGGACGGCTGCTGTCGGGGATCTTCCAGGCGCTGGGCGTGCTTTCCAAGGGGCACCTGGTGGAGACGGACCGCTCCGGCCTCGTAGCCGGCTACGTGGGGCAGACGGCGCTCAAGGTGCAGGAGAAGGTGGCGGAGGCCATGGGCGGGGTGCTGCTCATCGACGAGGCGTACGCGCTGTCGCCGGAGGACGCGGGCAACGACTTTGGGCGCGAGGCCATCGACACGCTGGTCAAGCTCATCGAGGACCACCGCGACGACTTCATCGTGGTGATGGCGGGGTACTCGGAGCCCATGAAGCGCCTGCTGGACAGCAACCCGGGGCTGCGCTCGCGCTTCAACCGCTTCATCCACTTCGACGACTACTCGCCGGAGGAGCTGTTCCTGATCCTGGAGCGGCAGTGCGGCGAGCACGGCTACAAGCTGTGCGAGCCCGCCGCGGAGTACGCGCGCGGCCTGTTCGCCAAGATGCACGAGAACCGCGGGGCGGACTTTGCCAACGGGCGCGCCGTGCGCAACGCCTTCGAGCTGTCCGTGGCCACGCACGCCAACCGCGTGGGGCCGCTCAAGGACCCGTCGGACGAGGTGCTGTGCACGCTGCAGGTGGAGGACCTGCCCGGCGGCAAGGAGCACCTGGAAGCGAACACGCTCGTGGTGGATTGCCCCAAGTGCGGCACCAAGCTGCGCCTGCCGCGCGGCAAGGGGACCCTGCGCGCCACCTGCCCCAAGTGCGGCGAAAAGACGTCCGTGGATACGTGAGGGACGTCCCCCTGCTCCCCTCCTGGCAGCCCGCGCCGGGAGGGCGCGGGTTGTACCTCGCGGCACGCCGCCGTTAGCTTATCCCCTGCGTCCGTCCCTCCGTCCTCCGTGCCCCCGCCGCCGCCCCGCCGTGACCCGATCCATGCGTCCGTACCTGCACCTGCTGCCCTTCGCCCTCGTTCTCGCGGCGTGCGGCGGTGACGGCGGCGGCACCACGCCCGAGCCTCCGCCGCAGCCCACCTTTCGCGCGGCCCCGGAGACGGCGCCGCGGGAGATCACCCTGGGCACGGCCATC
This sequence comes from Longimicrobium sp., assembly GCA_035638875.1. Lineage (GTDB taxonomy): Bacteria > Gemmatimonadota > Gemmatimonadetes > Longimicrobiales > Longimicrobiaceae > Longimicrobium. Next base: position 1,157 of record DASQZE010000157.1, on the reverse strand, counting down.
CAGGGCGAGCACATGAACACGGGCGGGGACGTGGACGATTTCGGGTTCACGGCGCCCCCCGGCGGCGTGGTCGCGGTCGTGGTCACGGCCCAGACCGGCGGACAGACCCTTTCCTTCGCCGTGGTGGACTCCGCCACGGACGCGCAGGTGGCCGGCGGGCTCGCGTACGGCGCCGCGGAGTTCAACGAGATCGTGCGGGCGGACGTGAGCCCCGGCCGGTGGCTCCTGCGCGTGCGCCTCGACGCTTCAACCGTCACGGGGCCGTACACGCTCATCGTGCACGCGGTGAACCCGCACCCCGAGCAGGGAGACAGCGTGCTGGCGTCCGGCGCGTGGACCCATGCCGAAGGGATGGAGCCGCACTACGACGTGGACGACTTCGTCTTCGATGGCATCGCGGGGCAGGACGTGAACGTGTTTGGCCAGCTCGTGGCGGGTGGGAAGGGCCTGTACAAGATGCGGCTGCGCGGAGCCGGTCCGGTGCGGGGTGCATGGACGGTGGAGAAGGCCGTGGAGGGCCACCGTGCCGGCGCCACGGGGGTGGTGCGGCTCCCCGCCACCGGCCGCTACCGCGTGCGGATGATGGCGGAGCCCGCGTTTCCGGCGGCCCTGGCGGGCGGATGCGCCGGAAGCCCTGGCGACCGTGTACACGTCGTTCCCCGGCCTGGGAAACGAGACGTTCACGGCGCCGGTCACGGGCACGTACCGCGTGGTCGTATGGCCGGCCAACGCCGCGGGGCTGCAGCAGGAAACCGCGCTGGAGGGAGAGTACGAGGGCGGATACCGGTTTTCCGTGCGGCGCGCGCCCTGACCGCTGGCACGTCCGGGCGCGGGATGATATGTTGTGCGCGCTGAACCGATCGAAACCGACTTACGACGAGGACGACGATGGAAGGCTCTCCGGCGAGCGTGGGCACCCTGTTCTTTCACATCGGCGTCTTTGCGCTGGTGACCTTCCTGATCTACCTGGCGTGCATGGCCATGGTCCGGATCGAGGACAAGAAGCAGGCCCGCCGCGGCCACCGCAGCTGACACGCCGTGCCGCGCCCTGGGCGCGGCGCACCGTTCGTCGCTCGTTCACGCCGGCCCCTTCGCGGGGCCGGCGTGCTGCGTTTGTGCCCCCCCCTCCCCCCTCGTTCCTCGTGGAGAGGGGGAGA
>DASQZE010000156.1:0-18709 GCA_035638875.1 Longimicrobium sp. | reverse complement strand
AACGCAGTTCTCCCCCTCCTGCCCGCGAAGCGGGGGAGGGGGCCGGGGGGAGGGGGCCCTCGCCCGGTGCACATCCTCTGCCTCCGTGCACGATCCATCTTACCTCCCCCAGAATTGGGGGAGGTCGCGAGGATTCGAGCGGGTGGGGGCGCCTCGGATGCTGGCCCGGGTGCACATCCTCCGCGAACGACGAGAGCCGGGACCGCATCCCGCGATCCCGGCTCTCCGTCCTCATCCACCCTCCCGCCGTCCTGCCGGCGATCCGCGGATCAACCGTCCGGACGTCGCTCAATCCGACAGGTCCCAGTCGTCGGCGGCGGCCTTCATCCGCATGTCGGCGGGGGAGGCGCGCTGGATGTCGGGGAGCGGCACGTACCGCTGCGCGATCTCCATCGTGTTCTCCACCCGCAGCTGCTTGAACAGGAAGGTGAACTGCTCGTTCAGCGCGCCGCGGATGCGCTCGCGGTCGGCCTCCGGCAGCTCCCACAGGTCGCGCTTGAACGCGCCGAGCGCCTTTTTGCGGGCCTTGTAGATGAACTGCTCCTCGGTGTCGCTGGGCTTGCGCTCGTCCGGAAAGTTCTGCCGGCAGTGCTCGTACATCCGGTCGCGCAGCTCCGGCGGCAGGTGGTCGTACGCGATGTTCTGAAAGTTGGTGGCCAGGTGGATCTCCGCCGTCTCCAACTCCGGGAACTTGCCGAACGCGTTCTGCGGCAACGTGCTGGCGCCGTGCTGCACCGCGCCGGACAGCCCGTACTCGCTGCGGGAGATCTCCGACAGCGTGCGCAGCGTCTCAAAGTCGATGGCCACGTCGGCGATGGAGCCGTCCGGCAGCACCGTGCCGCCGTGCGTGGTGCCGCTCTGCACGCTGATCTTGCTCTGCCCCGCGACCGGCTTGCCCAGGCGCTCCGACACTTCGGCGAGGGCGCGGCGGTAGCCGTCCATGTACGCGCGCAGCTCCTCCGGCGTGCTGTTCTCCGTGCCCACCTCGCCGATCTCGCCGCCGATGCTCACGGTGACGCCCGGCGGCTCGTACTTGCGCACGTACGCCGTCAGCTCGGCGGAGAGGGTGTAGTTGAGGTGCTGCTGCGCGTCCAGCCCGTCCTGGTCAAGGTCGACGAGGGTGCTGGTGTCGATGTCGATGTTGTAGAAACCGGCGTGCAGCCCCTCGCGGATGATGTCCTTGACCGCGCGCATCTCCGCCTCGGGGTCGGCCTTGTACTTCTTGGCGTTGACCTGGAAGTGGTCGCCCTGCACGAACAGGGGCCCCGACCATCCTTCCTTGATGGCGGCGGCGATCATCACCGTGACGTACTCCACCGGCCGCTGGTCCGTGTAGCCGATCTCCGACCGCGCGATCTCGCAGATGAGCGCGCCCACCTTGAGGTCGCGCGCGGCGGCGAACAGCGCGCGGCCGGTCTCGAACGAGGCGGCGCGCACGTTGATGGCGGGGACGGTAAAGCCGGTTACCTCGCCGCGGCCGCGGGCCATGTACAGCTCGTGGATGGACGCGGGCGCGATGCCCACGGCGCGGCCGGCGTGCAGCACCAGCCAGCGGGCCGTGTCGCGCACGTCCTCGTCGGCGCCGAAGACGGCGGCGTGCACCAGGCGGTCGATGCCGCCGGACCGCAGCGAGTCGGCGCTCACCAGCCGCGGGGCGCCGTTCTCAACGGTGACGGAATCGCCGACTTCGTCCAGCAGCGAGCGGACCGGCGGGCGGGAGAGGATCTCCTCCCCGTCCGGGGCGGTCGCGACGGTGTTGGCCATGATCTCCTCTTGGGATGGACCCGGATTTCAGGATGCGTGATGCGTTGCCGTGGCGCGGGCCCCGGCGGCGGGAATGTGTCCGCGGCGCGCCGTTGTGGCAAGTTTCGGGCGACAGGGAGGACAGTAGTGCCAAGTCCCCAGTGCCAAGTGTTCCACCCGCCAACCACTTGGCACTTGTCGCTCGGCACTTGTCTCCTGCCGCGGGCGGACGGCATGATGAGCGGATCCAGCGCCGTCCGGAATCCGCCCGGCCGGCATCATGGCGCCGGCGAGCCGCCCGGGCCCGCGCCCGCACGAAACCGCGCGCCATCTCCCCTCGCCGACTTCCGACCGATGCGCATCTCCCGGATCACCCCCGTCCTCCTGCTGCTGGCGCTGACCCACGTGGCGGCGGCGTGTGGATCGGCCCAGCAACGGCCCGCGAGCGGAGTGCTCGTGCTGGAGGACGTGACGGTGATCGACGGCACGGGGGCCGCGCCGCGGGCGGGGATGACGCTGGTGGTGGAGGGCGGCCGCATCACGGCGCTCTTTCCCGCCGGGAGCCAAAGCCTTCCCGCGGGGGCGCGGCGCCTGGATGCCGCGGGCGGATTCGTGATCCCGGGGCTGATCGATTCGCACGTGCATCTTGCATCCACCGAGCGTCCGCCGGAGATGACGCGCGGGCTGCTGCGCAACGCGCTGCTGGGCGGCGTCACCACCGTGCGCGACATGGGCGGCGATCCCCGGCGCGTGGCCGCGCTGGCCGCCGCCGCCCGCGACGACTCCGCCGCCCTGCCGCGCATCCACTACTCCGCCGTGATCGCCGGGCCGGAATGGTTCGCCAGCTACGATCCGCGGCGTCTGGCGTACTGGTCAGGCGGGCGGGCCGTGGGAACGGCGCCGGGGGTGCGGCGGATGACGGACACGACGGACCTCGCCGCCCTGGTGCGCGAGGCGGCCGCGCTGGGCGCCACGGGCATCAAGGTCTACGCGGACGTTCCGGCGCCCCGGCTGGCCGCGCTCTCGGCGGCGGCGCACGGGGCCGGGCTGCGGGTGTGGGCGCACGCCGTGGTGCCGCCCGGCCGGCCGGAGGAGGTGTCCGCCGCGGGCGTGGACGTGGTGAGCCATGCCGACCAGCTCATCTGGACCGCCGCCCCTTCCGGCGCCGTCGCCGCGGACCGCGAGGTGCGCCGCGGGCTGCTGCGCACCGTGGCGCCCGACGGGCCCGCGGTGACGGCGCTGCTGCAGGGGATGCGCGCCCGCGGCACCCTGCTGGAGCCCACGCTGCTGGTGATGCAGATGAGCGCGGAGCCCGGTGCGCCCCTGGAGACGCTGCCGGCCTGGGCGGTCTCCGTCACCCGGCGGGCGCATGCGCTGGGGGTGGGGATCGTGGCGGGGACGGATGCCCTGGGGCGCGAAACCCCCAACCTCCATTCGGAGATGCAGCTGCTGGTGCGGCAGGCGGGACTGCCGCCGCTGGAGGCCCTGCGCGCCGGCACCCAGCGCGGCGCGGAGGCGCTGGGCATCGCGGACTCCGTCGGCTCCGTAGCCGTCGGGATGCGCGCGGACCTGGTGGTGCTGCGTGCCGACCCATCGGCCGACATCCGCAACACGCAGACGATCCGCTACGTGATCCGCGGCGGCACGGTGCACACGCGCACGGAGCCGTGGGAGACGCCGCAGGGGGCCAGCCCTCCGCCGGGATGACGAATCCTCGCCCGCGCCGCTTGGCACTTGTCACTTGTCACTTGTCACTTGGCACTTGGCACTTGTCACTTTCCCTCTGGTCTGCCGCTTGCTCATCCCCGCCGCATGACCAAGATCGATACGGCAGTGCGGTGGGCGGGCGCGGCGGCGGCCGCGGCGGGGGTGGTGGGAGCCTACGCGTTCCTCGTGGAGCCGCTCTGGCTGCAGGTGACGCGGACGCGCATCCACGTCGGCGGGCTGCACCCGGACCTGGAGGGCTTCCGCATCGTCCTGCTGACGGACCTGCACGCGGGGGAGGGAACGCCGCTGTGGCACATCCGCCGCGCGGCGCGCCTGGCCATGGCCCAGCGGCCGGACCTGATCGCCGTCACGGGCGACCTGGCGGCGGACGACGCGCCCAGCTTTGCGCCCGTGCTGGGCACGCTCACCGGGCTGCGGGCGCCGCACGGGGTGTGGACGGTGCCCGGCAATCACGACTACACGGTGGGCATCGAGCGCTGGCGGCGGGAGGTGGCCGCTCAGCCGACCCTGCGCGACCTGACCAACGGCGCGGAGATGCGGCGGGTGGGCGCGGCGCGGCTGTGCGTGGCGGGGGTGGATGACTTCAGCCGGGGCAAGCCGCGCCTGGACGCGCTTCCGCCGCCGGACGAACGCGACTTCACCCTCCTCCTGGCGCATGATCCCGACCAGGCGGAAAAGGCGCGGCGGGAGTACGACGCGGTGGACCTGATCGTGAGCGGCCACACGCACGGCGGGCAGGTGAGGCTGCCGTTCGTGGGCGCCATCAAGAACCCCGCGCAGTTCGAGGAGCTGTACGAGGAGGGGCTGCGGCGCCGCCCGTGGACGCAGGTGTACACCTCGCGCGGGGTGGGAACCGTGCACATTCCCGTCCGCTTTTTGTGCCGCCCGGAGGTGGCCGTGCTGGAGCTCACGGGTGCCCCGCGCCCCCCGCGGAACCGGTAAACATTTGGGCCCGCTCCTTGCAAATCTCGGCGGCGACCAGGTGACCGGGGAGGCCGTACGACGGAGCGGCGGCCCGGCGGGTGGACCGGAATCCGTAGTGGAGGGACCATGGCGCGACAGACAGGGGTTGTGGAGTTCTTCAAGGACGACAAGGGCTTCGGCTTCATTCGTCCTGACGACGGCGGCAAGGACGTGTTCGTCCACCATTCGTCCATCCAGATGGAGGGCTTCAAGACCCTCAAGCGGGGCGACCGGGTGGAGTACGACATCCAGGAGGACCCCAAGGGCCCTCGCGCCGGCGGCGTGACCCGGGTGGAAGGCGAGTAAACCCTCACCCGCGGCAAAAAAATCCAGCAGCACCCAGCGCGGACGGCGCCGCTTCCCAACCGGGGCGGCGCCGCCCGCGTTTTTGACGGGAGTGCGGGAGTGTGGGAGTGCGGGAGTGCGAAAGTGCGAAAGTGCGAAAGTGCGAAAGTTAGTGCGGGAGTGACCGTCACGGCTGAGCTCACCCCCAGGGCCCTCACCCGGCTCGTTCCTCGCCACCCTCTCCCACAAACTGCGTGGGAGAGAGTATAGACTTCGACGAGCTCATGCGCGTGTGGGCAGGATTTTTCACGCGGCGCAGTTCTCCCCCTCCTGCCCGCGAAGCGGGGGAGGGGGCCCCCCGCCGGTGCAGACCGCCCGCCATCCGCCACGATCCATCTCACCTCCCCCAGGGGTTTTTGGGGGAGGTCGCGAGGAACGAGCGGGTGGGGGCGTCCCGCCCGATCCCCGCCCATCCGCATCACCCGTCATCATCCCGCCGATCATCAACCAGCCAGGGACGAAGTGTGCGGTGGGAGGGACGAACGGTGCGCAGGCGGGGACGAATCGCGGATGGGGTGAATCGCATCTAACTACCCGATTTGCAATGCTTTACAGTCACTGGCGGCGCAACTAGATTGCGCTCAGGCCATCCGCGCGACCGCGCATCTCATCCTCTCTCGCCCCGGCTCTCCCGTGAGCGCCACCAAATCCGCCCGCCCGCCCATCGACGAGCCGGATCCCCTCTCCGACCCCGTGCGCCCCGCGGACGAGGTGCTGCGGCTGTGCCCCTGGAAGACGTCGTTCATCCTCTTCGGGGTGGCGACGCTGCTGGGGCTCATCGACTTCCTGCTCACGCTCTTCCTGTATCCCACGCGGGAACCGGCAAATCCGGCGCTGGTGGCCGCCGTCACCTTTCCCGCGTGGTACGCGCTGCCGCCGCTCGTGCCCTTCGTGCTGCTGGTGGCGGACCGCTTTCCCATCGGGCCGGGACGGTGGGCGCGGTCGCTGGTGATGCACGTTCCCGCCTGCATCGTGTTCGTGCTCGTGTACGAGACGCTGGCCAGCTGGCTGTGCGACTTCGTCTTCGCGCCCATGACCCTGGCGCCGGGGGAGGCGGCGGGCATCACGTCGGGCGACTTTGGGCTCAACCTGCGCCGGCTCATCGCCACCAACTTCGTGGGATGGTGCGCCATCTACGGGCTTATCGTGGGCGTGCACCATACGTTTTTCTACCTTCGGCGCGCCCTGCAGCGCGACCGCGAGGCCGCGGGGCTGGCCCTGCGCGCATCCCAGCTGCAGGCGGGGCTCGCCCAGGCCAACCTGCGCGCGCTGAACATGCAGCTGCAGCCGCACTTCCTTTTCAACACGCTCAACGCCATCTCCGTGCTGGCCGCCAAGGGCGAACGGGTAGACACGGTGCGGATGATCGGCCGCTTGAGCGAGCTGCTGCGCATGTCGCTGGGCAACACGGCGCAGACGGTCACGCTGGCCCGCGAGCTGGAGTTCGCCCAGCGCTACCTGGACATCGAGCAGGTGCGCTTCAACGACCGCATGACGGTGCGCTTCGACGTGGCGCCGGACACGCTGGGCGCGCAGGTGCCCAGCATGATCCTGCAGCCGCTGGTGGAGAACGCCGTCAAGCACGGGCTGAGCAAAAAGCGCGGGGCCGGTCGCATCGAGGTGCGCTCGCGGCGGTCTGCCGGCACGCTGGAGCTGGCCGTCCGCGACGACGGGCCCGGCTTCGGGAGCACCCCGTCCACCGCGGGGAACGGGGTGGGGCTGGTGAACACGGGGGCCCGCCTGGAGCAGCTGTACGGGGCGGATGGATTCGAGATGTACCGGGGCGACGGGCCCGGCGGCGGCGCCCTCGTCCGCATCACCCTCCCCTTCCGCACGGCCACGGCGGATGCCGGGCAATCGGCCGTGCCCGTCATCGCCCTGGAGGCCGTATGAGCATCCGCACCCTGCTGGTGGACGACGAGCCGCTGGCCCGCGAGGGCATGCGCATGAGCCTGGCGTCCGAGCCGGACATCGAGATCGCGGGCGAGGCGGCGGATGGAGTGCAAGCCGTGGACGCGATCCGCGCCCTGCGTCCCGACCTGGTGTTCCTGGACGTGCAGATGCCGGAGGTGGATGGACTGCAGGTGGTGGAGCGGGTGGGCCCGGGCGCCATGCCGGCCGTGATCTTCGTCACGGCGTACCACCAGCACGCCGTCCGCGCCTTTGAGCTGCACGCGGTGGACTACCTGCTCAAGCCCGTGCGCGAGGAGCGGCTGCGCGGCGCCCTGGCCCGCGCCCGGCTGCGCCTGGCCAGCCGCAGCGAGCACGCCCTGGCCGCGCGGCTGGAGTCGCTGCTGGAGGACTTCCGCGCCCTGCGCGAGCGCGTGCCGTCCGGCGATGGGGCCGAGCCGGCGGCCGCGCGCAAGTTCGCGGTGTGGATCAGCGTGGCGGGACGCAGCTCCACGCAGCTGGTGCGGGTGGAGGACGTGGACTGGTTCGAGGCGGAGGGCAACTACGTGCGCCTGCACGTGGGCACCACCAATCACCTGATCCGGTCCACGCTGCGGGGGATGGAGGACCAGCTGGACCCGGCGACGTTCATCCGCATCCACCGGTCCACCATCGTGAACGTGAACCGCATCCGCGAGATCCAGCCGTGGTTCGGCGGCGACTACATCGCCATCCTGCACGACAGCCGCCAGCTGCGCGTGAGCCGCAGCCATCGCGACCAGCTGCTGCGGCCGGTGTTTTGAACGGCAGCCCGGGCCCGAGCGCCCCACCCGCTCGTTCCTCGCGACCTCCCCCAAAACTCCTGGGGAGGTGAGATGGATCGTTCCGCGCGGCGGAGTGGGTGCAGCGGGCGGAGGGCCCCCTCCCCCCGGCCCCCTCCCCCGCTTCGCGGGCAGGAGGGGGAGAACTCCATCCCCGTTCAGGCCGCCCTCGCGACGGCACCATTCCGTCCAGCCTCCCTCCCCCACGCAGTTTGTGGGGGAGGGTCGGGGAGGGGGGCGCTCAACCCCGCGGACGCCCTCCGCTCAACCGGCGGAATACTCCCGCACTTTCGCACTTTCGCACTTTCGCACTTTCGCACTTTCGCACTCCCGCACTTCCCTCACGGCACCAGCACGATCTTCCCCAGCTGCCCGCCGGCCTCCAGCCGCTCGTGGGCCAGGCGCGCTTCGTCCAGCGGCATCACGGAGTCCACGACCGGAGTCAACCGCCCGGCAAAGATCACGCGCAGCAGATCCTCGAACTCGCGCCGCGACGCCATCGTGGTACCGATGAACTGCAGCTGCTTCCAGAACACCACGCGCAGGTCCAGCTCCACCCTGGGCCCCGCCGTGGCGCCGTAGGTCACCAGCCGCCCGCCGCGCGCCAGGCTCCGCGCGCTCCCCGTCCACGTGGCCGCGCCCACGTTCTCCACCACCACGTCCACGCCGCGCTTGCCCGTCTCCCTGTACAGCGCGGCGGCCCAGTCCGTCTCCATCCGATCGTACACGACGTCCGCGCCCAGCTCCTTGATGCGCTGCGCCTTGTCCGCGCCGCTCGTCACGGCGAACACGCGCGCGCCGGTGAACCGGGCGATCTGCACGGCGGCCAGCGCCGTACCGCCCGACGCGCCGATCACCAGCACGTCCTCGCCGGGGGTCAGGGCGGCGCGGCGGAGGGCGCGCCACGCCGTCATGTACGAGATGGGGATGGCGGCCGCCTGCTCGAACGGCATGTCGTCCGGGATGGCGTAGACGTGGCTCGACGCGATGTTGACGTACTCCGCGAAGCCGCCGTTGGTGTGCTCGCCAAAGATGCGGAAGGTGGCGCACATGCTTTCTTCGCCGCGCAGGCAGTCGCGGCAGCGCCCGCAGTACAGCGACGGGTTGATGACCACGCGCTCGCCGATCCGCGACCGATCCACCCCGTCCCCCACGTCCACGATGACGCCGGAGATGTCGCAGCCGCCGATGTGCGGCATGGTGGTCTCGATGGGGATGCCGCGGCGCACCCAGAGGTCAAGGTGGTTCATGGCCACGGCCTTGACCTGCACCAGCACGTGGCCGGGAGCGGGGGCTGGCGTGACGACCTGCTCGATGCGGACCACCTCGGGCCCGCCGTGCTCGTGGAAGATGGCCGCGCGCATGGTCGGGTCGGGCATGGTCGGATGGGTATCGGGGTGGACGGCGGATCGTCGCGGAATCGATGGGCCGGAAGGTAGGAAGGCGGATGCGGCGCGGCAACGCGGGCCGGCGGGGGGGCGCCCAGGGCCCCTCCCCCGGCCTCGCTAAGGCTCGTCCACCCCCTCCCACAAACTGCGTGGGACGGGGTGTATACTTCGACGAGGTTTCGTCGCGGCGCGTGTAATGGCCTGGGGCGAGGATCCGGCCGGCGCGGTTGAAGCCTCACGCAGTCTGTGAGGCTTTCCGCAGTTGTTGCGGCGGCGCGGCGGCTTTAGCCGCTCAGGTCGGGTGCCGTCCCGCAGGCTGCTTCCGTGCTGGATGCAAAGCACCTCCCCAGGATTGGGCCCAGGATTGGGGGAGGTCGCGAGGAATCGAGCGGGTGGGGGCGCGGCTGGATGCTCGCCCCCGCGACGCAAACCTCCGCGCGCGCCTGATCCCAAGTTCTCCCCCTGCGCAGTTTGCCGGGGCGGGTGAAGACGCGTCCGACGGACGCTCTTGTGCGGCAGGTGCGGCGGATGTTGCTTGCATGGCGCCGGGCCGCGGTTCGTCCCGATCTCCACCACACACAGGGCGACTTCCATGCGCACGCTTCCCCTGCCGCCGCTGATGCCCGGCGGCTTTCTCTTCGGGTCCGGGCCGGAGGCGGTGGCGGACCCGCTGGGCCTCTACACCCGCGCCCAGCGCCTCCTGGGCGACGTCGTGCGGCTGCGCGGCGTGCCCGGCATCACCTGGTACCTGGTCACGCACCCGTCCGGCGTGGAGCGGGTGCTCAAGTCGCACGGCAAGAACTACCGCAAGCCCGACCGCTTCAACACGCCCGTCCGCATGCTGGCCGGCAACGGCATCCTGGCCTCCGAAGGCGAGACCTGGCTGGCGAACCGCCGGCTCATGCAGCCCGCCTTTCACCGCCAGCGCCTGGCCGGCCTGGTCGCGCAGATGACGGCGGCGGCCGGGGACGCGGCGGCGCGCTGGGAGCAGGTGGCGGCGGACGGCGGATCGGTGGATGCGCTGGAGGAGATGCAGCGCCTGACCCTGCAGATCGTGGGCACGACGCTCTTTTCCCACGACCTGAGCGGCGACGCCGATGCGCTCGGCGGGGCCATCCCCGTCGCGCTGGGGCACGTCGGACGCCGCCTGACGCTCCCCGTCACGCCCCCGCCGTGGATGCCGACGGCGGAGAACCGCCGCTTTACCGCCGCGCGCGACATCGTGCACGGCACGGTGGACGCCATGATCGCCCAGCGCCGCCGCACGGGCGAGGAGCGGCCGGACCTGCTGCAGATGCTGCTGGATGCGCAGGACGCCGAGACTGGCGCGCGCATGGACGACCTGCAGGTGCGCCACGAGGCGCTCACCCTGATGCTCGCCGGGCACGAGACCACGGCCGCGTCGCTGAGCTGGGCGTGGTACCTGCTCGCCCAGGCACCGCACGTCGTCGCGCGGATGCGGGCGGAGCTGGACGCGGAGCTCGGCGGCCGCGCGCCCACGGTGGACGACCTGCCGCGCCTGCCGTACACCCGCGCCGTGTACGACGAGACGCTGCGCCTGTATCCGCCCGCGTGGGGCCAGCCGCGCGAATCCGTGGACGAGGACGAGATCGGCGGATTCCGCATCCCCGCCGGCAAGATCGTCATGGTGTGCCAATGGGTGACCCAGCGCCGTCCCGACCTGTGGGACCGCCCGGACGACTTCGTCCCCGAGCGCTTCGTCGGAGCCGGGCCGGGGACGTTCGCGCCGTTCGCCTACTACCCGTTCGGCGGCGGGGCGCGGCAGTGCATCGGCAGCCACTTCGCGCTCATGGAGGGGCAGGTGATCCTGGCCACCCTCGCCCAGCGCTTCGACGTGGAGCTGGAGCCCGGGCAGGAGGTTCTCCCCGACGCGACCTTCACCCTGCGCCCCAAGCACGGAATCCGCCTGCGCGTCCGCCGCCGTACCTTCATCGTGGATGCGGCGTCGAGCCGGGAGCCGGTCCCCGTGTAGGGGTGGATGACGAACGAGGGCGGGATGGGGTAGGGGTCGCGGGGCGGATGGGTGTCGAGTATGGGAGGGGACGGAGGCGAGGGCTGAGAGGGGGAATAGGGAGGTTCGGGAGGACTGGGAGGATTCGGGAGGATTCGCGTCGCGGTGCGACGCGGGCCCTCTCCCCCGCCGGCCTTTTTGCTCGTTCCTCGCAACGGCCGGCGACCCCTCCCCCAACTTCGGGGGAGGGGTTGGGCGGAGGCGGAGTCTTGCGCGCGGAATCAGGGTTCGTGCGGGGGCGGAGTGCCCCTCCCCCCGGCCCCCTCCCCGCTCGTTCCTCGCGGAGAGGGGCCGGGGGAGGGGCGTTGCGTGAGGGATGCGCGCCCGCAGGGCCGAGAGCCCGGAGCGGCGGGGCAACAGCAGTATCGTTGACCCGGCGCGGAGGGGGCTCGGCGCCGTTGGCAACGGTTGTATCGTTGCCTACGGCGCGCGCAGCCCGGCCCCCGCTTGCGGGGGACACGCCCCAACCCTGGCCGTTACCCTCTGTCCCCATAAAGCACAAAGCCCCTCCCTGGGACCGGAGAAGGGCCTCGAACCGAACGGAACCGAACCCAACGAGAGAGCCGGACGTCAGCGAAACACGAGAATCAGGCGCCGCCCATGAGCCTGGCCATCACGGCCTTCTGCACGTGCAGCCGGTTCTCCGCCTCGTCCCACACGCGGCTGCGCGGGCCTTCCAGCACGCCCTCGCTCACTTCCTCGCCGCGGTGCGCGGGCAGGCAGTGCAGGAAGATGGAGCGCGCCGAGGCGGTGTCCATCATCTCCTCGGTGATGCAGTAGTCCTGGAAGTCGCGGGCCCGCTTGGCGGACTCTTCTTCCTGGCCCATGGAGGCCCACACGTCGGTGTTCACCACGTCCGCACCCTCCACCGCTTCGCGCGGGTCGTGCGTGGTGATGATGGTGGCGGCGCCGCGGGCCCGCTCCAGGATGGCGGCGTCGGGCTCGTAGCCGGCCGGGTAGGCCAGGCGCAGCTCGAAGCCGAAGCGGTAGGCGGCGTTGAGCCACGAGTTGGCCATGTTGTTGCCATCGCCCACCCACGCCACCTTCACCCCCGTCAGGTCCGTGCCGAAGCTCTCCTGCACGGTGAGCAGGTCGGCCATGATCTGGCAGGGGTGCAGCAGGTCCGTGAGGCCGTTGATGATGGGGATGGAGCCGTAGGTGGACAGGTCCACCAGGTCCTGCTGGTCGAACGTGCGGATCATGATGCCGTCCACGTACCGCGACAGCACCCGCGCCGTGTCCTTGATGGGCTCGCCGCGCCCCAGCTGGATGTCGCGCGACGACAGGAACAGCGCGTGGCCGCCCAGCTGCCAGGTGCCCACCTCGAAGCTCACCCGCGTGCGGGTGCTGCTCTTGGTGAAGATCATGGCGAGCGTCTTTCCCGCCAGCGGCCGTTCGGTGTACTCGCCCCGCTTCATGCGCGCGGCCAGGTCCAGCACCTGGTACAGCTCTTCGCGGCTGAAGTCGGGGATCTGCAGAAAGTGGCGAACCGTGCGGTCGGTCATGAGAGCTCGGCGGTCTTCGTGCGTTGGCGGATGCGCCCCCGGGGGTGACGGGCGCCCCAAGATAGCACGCGCGCGCACGAGCAGCCACCCGCGGGGAACCGCGGTGGCGAAATGGAGTACAAGTGTTTATACGGCAACGCCTTGTGAAGGATCGAGCGCGCCGTCCGCACGGCCCGGCCGCTTCCCTTTTCGAACGTCCGTTCATAGAATGCATGTCCCTGCGCGCGCGCGGCACGGCGGTTCGTCCGCCCGACCGTGCGCGCGCACCGTCTGCCGCCTCCGCGCCGGACGCCACCCTGCCGACCGACGGATGCCGATGAAGCGCCTATCTCCTGCCGCCCTGCTGCTTTCGCTCGCGGCGTGCAGCGGCGACGGTCCCACGCAGCGTACCCCCTCGGTGGACCGGGTGTACGTGACGCCCGCCGAGGCGAGCATCAACGTCGGCGAAACCACGCTGCTCACCGCCCAGGCCCGCGACGACCAGAACGTGGCCGTGGCCGGCACCACCTTCACCTGGTCGTCGCTGAATCCCGGCGTGGCCGGCGTGGGCGCGGACGGCACGGTGACGGGGCTCGCGGCCGGCCAGGCACGGGTGGTGGCCGCGGCCCCCGGCGGCGCGGCCGACACGGCCGTGGTGACCGTGCTGGACGTATCCGCGGAGTGCTCGGCCCCCGGCGCCACCCCCACCCTGGGCGTGGGCGACACGCTCACGCTGCAGGGCGCGCAGGCGTCGCTGCTGTGCCTGTCGGGCACGGCGGCGGGCGCCGAGTACGTGGTGATGCCCTTCCACGCCACGCGCGAGCAGGCGGCGACGGTGAACGTGCGCCTGGTGGCCACGGGCGTGCGGGGGGTGACCGGCCCGCCGACGCCGTCGCTGGCGCCTTCGTACGCCGTGGCGGGCGGCCTTGCGGCCGCGCGCGGCGACGGCGGCTTTCACACGCGCCTGAGCGACCGCACCCGCGACCGCCTGTCGGCGCTGGTGCCGGGTGCCCGGGCCCACCAGCGCGACCGCGCGCGGGGCCCGCGGATGCAGATGCTGCAGACGACGCCTACGGTGGGCTCGCTGCTGCAGGTGAACGTGAGCACGGCTTCCGACGCGTCGGGCGACCCGTGCGTGGTCACGGACTTCCGCACGGGCCGCATCACGGCCGTGAGCAACCGCGCCGTGATCGTGGCCGACACGGCCAACCCCGCGGGGGGCTTTACCGCGGCGGACTACCAGAACGTGGCCGCCACGTTCGACACGCTGATCCATCCCGTGAACGTGGCGGCGTTCGGCGAGCCCTTCGACATGGACCAGAACGGCCGCGTCATCATCTTCTACACGCGCGCCGTGAACGAGCTTACGCCCGCCAACGTGAACTACATCGTGGGCGGCTACTTCTACGGCCGCGACCTGTTCCCCAAGGTGGCGGGCAACGGGTTCCCGGCGTGCGCGGGGAGCAACGCCGGCGAGCTGTTCTACATGCTGGCGCCGGACCCGGCCGGCACCATCAACGGCAACGTCCGCTCCGCCGAGTCCGTGCGCAACAGCACCCTGGGCGTGGTGGGCCACGAGTTCCAGCACCTGATCAGCGCGTCGCGCCGGCTGTACATCGTGCCCGGTGTGGGCGGCACGGACTGGAACGAGGACGCCTGGCTCAACGAGGGGCTCAGCCACATCGGCGAGGAGCTGCTGTTCTACCACCGGGCGCAGCGCGGGCCGCGCATGAACCTGGGCGGCGAGATCATGGACCAGCCGGCCCTGGCCAGCGCCTTCAACACGTTCCAGCGGGCCAACCACAACCGGTTCGCGCAGTACCTGCTGAACCCCGACCAGGACTCGCCGTACGACCGGGCCTTTGGCGAGGACGACGACCTGGCCACGCGCGGCGCGGCCTGGGGCTTCCTGCGGTGGGTGGCGGACCAGCGCCAGCCGGCGGGCAACGACCAGGCGCTGTGGTACAACCTGGTGAACAACGACCTGACGGGGCTGGAGAACCTGGAGGACGTGGCAGGCGGAAACGCCGTGGACCTGTTCCGCAGGTTCGCCGTGTCCACCTACACGGACGACGCGGTGGGCGGCGCGGCGGCGGCGTTCTCGCACCCCAGCTGGAACTACCGGTCGCTCTACGCCCGCGTGAGCAACGGCTTTCCGCTCGAGGTGATGCACCTGTCGTCCACGACGCCCACCAGCCTGACGCTGGTGGCGGGGGGAACGGCCTACCTGCGGGCCGGGGTGAACGCCAACCAGCGCGCCTCGGTGCGGGTGACGGCGGCCAACACGGTGCCGACGGCCGCCCTGCAGGTGACGATCGTCCGCACCCGGTGACGGAGCGGGGCCGGCGGGCGTCTGTCCGCCGGCCTCGTGCGTCCGCCCCGGCCCGCGCCGCGGGGACGGCAGGTGAGCAGGTCTTTGATGAGGTGAACGCGACCGGGCGCGACGGCTGTCCCATCCGCCGCCCCCGCCGCGTTCTTTCGTGGCCCGGCCGCCCTCCCGGCACCGCGCCTCCCTTCCAATGGAACATCCCATGAAGCGATTTGCCTGGCTTCCCGCGGCAGCCCTGCTGGCGTTCACCGCGTGCAACGGCGACGGCACGGGCGCCGAGGACGAGGTCGCCACCGTGCAGGTGATGCCCGACCAGCGCGTGCTGGCCGTGGGCGAGACGCTGCAGCTTTCCGCCGTGGTGCGCGACGAGGGGGGCGAAACCCCCAGCGACACGCGCATGGAGGAGCTGGCGTGGTCCACGGACAACGCGTCCGTGGCCACGGTGAGCGCCTCGGGCGTGGTCGCCGGCGTGGCGCCGGGGACGGCGACCGTGCGCGCGGAGCTGGAAGGCGTGGCCGGCACGGTGCAGGTGGTGGTGTCGACCGCCCCGGCGGCGTGCAACGTCGCGGGATCGCTGCGCTCGCTGGAGGTGGGCGGATCGCTCACGCTGGGCGGCGTGCAGGGCGCCACGGTGTGCCTGGACGGCGGCGCCACGGGCAAGGAGTACGTGGCCGTTCCCTTCCACGCGGGCGAGCTGAACGCGCCGCTGTTCAGCGTGCGGCTGGCGGGGCAGGGGATGGTCCCCGTGGCGCCGGGGAGCGCCGCGAGCGTGGCGCCGGCCCTGTCGCTGGACACGGGCGGCCGCGAGGAGGACTCGGGCTTTCACGAGGCGCTGCGCCGCCGCGCGGAGCGCGAGCTGGCGCCGCACGTGTCCGCGGCCCTGCGCGCGGGGCGGGCGGACCGCATGCGGCCGTCGCTGGCGCTGAACCTGGGCTCCGGCACGCTGGGGCAGGAGGTGACGGTCAACACGTCGCTCACCTCGTGCACCAGCCCCAGCAACCGCACGGGGCGGGTGGTGGCCGTGGGCCAGCGCTCCATCGTGCTGGCGGACGTGGGCAACCCGGCGGGCGGCCTCACCACGGCGGACTACGCCGCCATGGCGGCCGGCTTCGACACGCTGGTGTATCCCGTGGTCACGCAGGCGTTCGGCGAGCCGCGCGACGTGGACGGCAACAACAAGGTCGTCATCTTCTACACCAGCGCCGTCAACGCCCTTACGCCGGCCGGCAGCAGCTCGTTCGTGGGCGGCTTCTTCCATCCCCGCGACCTGTTCCCCCGCCAGGACGGCGACGGGCTGGCGGCCTGCGAGACGACGAACCTGGCCGAGATGTTCTACATGCTGGTGCCGGACCCGCAGGGCACCGTGAACAACAACGTGTTCACCCGCGCGGACATCGTGCAGACGTCGCTGGGCACCGTCGCCCACGAGTTCCAGCACCTGATCAACGCCTCGCGCCGGCTGTACGTGGTGAAGACCACGCACTACAGCGAGGAAACGTGGCTCAACGAGGGGCTGAGCCACGTGGCCGAGGAGCTGCTGTTCTACCACGCGTCGGGGCTGGGCCCGCGGCAGAACGTGGGGGCTGCCCAGGTCCAGGCGAGCAACACGGTGCGGAACGCGTTCTTCACCTACATGGACCAGAACCTCCGCCGCTACCAGCGCTTCCTGGAATCGCACGAGACCCAGTCGCCGTACGACGCGGCCCGGGACGACGACCAGGACCTGGCCACCCGCGGCGCCGCGTGGGCGTTCCTGCGCTACGCGGCGGACCGCCGGGCGGGCGCGGAGACGGACCTGTGGAAGGCCCTGGTGGACAGCGACGTCACGGGCTTCGCCAACCTGCAGCAGGCGCTGGGCGCGGACCCGCGTCCCCTGGTGCGCGACTGGACCACGTCGGTGTGGACGGACGACGTGGTGCCCAACCTGGACCCGCGGTTCAACCAGCCCAGCTGGCGCTTCCGCAGCTTTTTCGGCACGTTCCCGGCGACCACGCGCAACCTGGCCGCGGGCGAGACCACGGTGCAGCTCAAGAGCGGCGCCGGCGCCTACGCGCGGTTTGGCGTGCTCCCCGGCGCCGTGGGCACCTTTACCGCCCGCCGCACCGCCGGCGAGCCGCTGCCGTCGCAGGTGTACGTGACCATCGTCCGCACCAAGTAGCCGCGGGCCGCCACGGCGGATGGACGACGCCAGCCCTCTCCCGGATCTCCGGGGGAGGGCTGGTTCCGTTTTGGGGGCGGATGCGTTTCGGGCGATGTGGATCGGCGGATGTGGATCGGCGGATGCGGATCGGCAGATGTGGATTGGCGGATGTCCGGGATCCGGCTCCGTGTGGGCCGGGGTGCGTGCAGGGCCCGGGAGCGAATGAATTCGCGGCTACAACTTCACGCTGTCCGCCTCCGCGGACACCACGGCGGGGGAGTTCTGCCGAAGGGAGCACACGTCCCGGCCGTGGCGAGACGTCCTATCCGCCGCGGGGCGAAAGGCCCATCGCGTCGGCGATCAGCCCGTAGGAGCGGACGCGGGCATCCCAGTCGTGGGTCACGGTGACGATCATCAGCTCGTCCACGCCGTAGCGCGCGGCAATGCGGTGCAGCTCGTCGCGCACCTGGCCCGGGTCGCCGGCGATCATCCGCGCGCCGTCGTCGCCCAGGCGCGGCGGGGTCCACGCGGCGCCGAGCTCCGCCAGGGCCTCGTCGGGAGAGGGGATGCCGCGGTCGCGGCCGCGCATGATGCGCCGGTGCCACAGCTCCAGGCTGGCGGACAAGCGCTGCGCCTCGTCCTGCGTGGGCGCGCAGATCACGCCGAGGCCCACGCTGGCCGCGGGCGCGGAACGCTGCGCCGATGGCTGGAACCGGTCGCGGTACTGCCGCACGAGCCCCGCGCCGTCCTGGCCGCTGATGAACTGCGCGAACGAGTACCCGCATCCCACCTGCGCGGCGTAAAAGGCGCTGCTGCCGCCGGAACCCAGCATCCACAGCTCCGGCACGGTGGGGGCGCGGGGCATGGCGCGCACGCGGCGAAACGGGTGCCCGTCCTCGAACCCGTCCGTGGTCCAGCCGATCAGGTCTTCCACCTGCATGGGAAAGTTCTCGATCCCCACCTGCCCGCGGCCATACTGCAGGGCCGCCGTGGTGCGCGCGTCCCCGCCCGGCGCGCGCCCCACGCCCAGGTCGATGCGGCCGGGGAACAGCGTCTCCAGCATGCGAAAGTTCTCGGCCACCTGCAGGGGCGAGTAGTGCGACAGCATCACGCCCCCCGAGCCCACCCGCATTTCGCGCGTGGCGCCGGCCACGGCCGGGATGAGCACGGCCGGCGACGAGCCGGCGAACGAGTTGGTGCTGTGGTGCTCGGCCAGCCAGTAGCGCGAGTAGCCCAGTCGCTCGGCGATCCGCGCCAGCTCCAGCGTCTCGCGCACGGCATCCGCCGCCGTGCCGCCCGTGCGCACCGGCGACTGGTCCACCACGCCCAGCTTGAGGTCAGGCATTCATTTCACGTGTTTGGATGTGTGGGATACAATCCTTCACGCGCGGGCGCCTGCCGCAAGGGCCCCGTTGGTGCGGAGCTTGGATCGGTCCGGATGGATCGGCGGATTGGGAGCGATGGGCGATCCGGATCGAGCGCTATCGAACCGTAGTCGAGTTCAGGCCGAAGCCCGGCAGAGCTCCGCCGAACCCGGCCAGATTTCCGTCGAAGCCCGGCAGGGCGAATGAATTCGCCGCAACAAGCACACGAAGTCCGCCTGCGCGGACTGTCCGTCATGGGCCAGTACGACGCCACCGGCGGCGTGTAGTTGTTTTCCAAGCAGTTGAAGCCCTGCTTCCGCGAGCGCAGCGAGCGGAGACAGGGCTTATGGCTTTACCAGCGGCGGCTTTAGAGCGGTTTGCGCATCAGTTTGTAGCCAGTGTGTAGCCGCAGTGGGTGAACCAGTTGCGGGCGTCGGTCACGCTGACCCGGTCCATGGTGCTGAGGAGTGCGCCTTCCAAGG
>DASQZE010000155.1:0-11954 GCA_035638875.1 Longimicrobium sp. | reverse complement strand
GGATGGCGCGCAGCGAGCCCTCCGCCGCGCCGCGGAGCCCCGGATGGAGCGCATTGCCGTAGACGCGGCCGATGAGCTCGCCGGGCGCCGCCGGTCCCTGCCGCAACGCCCGGACCACCTGTTCGATGCGCTCGGCGCGGTGGGCGCGGTAGCGGCGGACAGCCTCCCCCCCGTCCGCGATCGGCGGCCCGTGCGCGGGGTGGATGACGGAGGGCCGCAGCGCCTCCAATCGATCCAGCGACGCAAGGTACTGCGTCAGGTCGCCTTCCGGCGGCGCGACGAGCGTGGTGTCGCCGCCGCCCATGAACATGTCCCCGGCCAGCAGCGCGCGCTCGTGCTCCGGCGGCCCGCCCGTCCACAGGAAGCAGACGTGCTCCGGCGCGTGCCCCGGCGTGGCGATGACGTGCAGAACGCCGGCATCGGTGGCGATCGGCTCCCCGTCCCGCAGCCATTCCGTGACCACCTCCTGCAGGGGGACGAGCGCGCCCGCCGCCATGCGGATGGGCGCCGCCGTACGCGCCGTGAGCAGCCCCGCGCCCTCCGTGTGGTCCGGGTGCCCGTGCGTGAGCAGGATGACGTCCGGCGTGCGGCCGTCCAGCGCGCGGAGGATGGCGTCCAGGTGCGCCGGGTGGTCCGGCCCGGGATCGATCACCGCCGCCCGCTCCCGGCCCACGATGAACGTGCGCGTGCCGTCCAGCGTCATGGGCGACGGGTTGGGGGCCAGGAGCGTGGTCAGCATGGGCGGCGGATGACGGATTGGGGGGCGGTGGATGTGGATTGGTGCGTGGAGGCAGGCATCTCGCCGGCAGCGGAGCGCCCCGCCCCGGCCCCGCCCCGCGCAAACTGCGCGTGGAGAGGGGAGAAAGCCTGCCCTCGTGCCTGCCTGTACACCCCGCCGGGTCCCCGCCTCCGCACACCCCTCCCCCGAAGTTGGGGGAGGGGTCGACGGCTGTCGCGAGGAACGAGCGAAAAGGCCGGCGGGGGAGAGGGCTCCCGTCAAAGACGGGACGATTCCCCGCGTACCCCACGGCACCTGCCCGTGCCGGATCTGTCGGCGAAGGCCAGGCGAAGGCCGACATCGCGAATTCATTCGCCGGGGTCTCGGTGCCTGCCACCGCTGCACATCGCCCGCGCGCGACCGAGAATCCGTTCCGCCCGCGCTCGCGGCCCGCGACGCGCACGAACCACGCCGGTGCCGCAGAGTTCACCGTGCACGCGCGCAGGGCCATCCCCCTCGCCGCGTCTGCGTCTGCACGCGGGGAAAGGCGCCGGGAGGGGTTCCCAATCGGGAGATACGGTCCGATCTTGTGATGCCTCGCGCGGTTGGCGGGGCTTTCGCTTTGTGAGGGCGGCTTTGGCTGCCCGGACGACCAGCACGCTACGCTTTTCGCATGCGCATCTACGCCATCTCCGACCTGCACACCGACTTTCGCGCCAACCGCGAGGCGCTGGAGCGCGCGCCCATGAGCGGGCACCGCGACGACGTGCTCATCGTGGCGGGCAACGTGGCGGACTCGGAGACGATCATCCGCGAAACGCTGGAGATGCTGGCGAGCCGCTTTCGCGAGGTGTTCTTCGTCCCCGGCAACCACGAGCTGTGGGTGCGCGGCGAGGAGCGCGACAGCATGGAGAAGTTCCGCGCCGTCCTGCGCATCTGCGACCAGGCGGGGGTGCGCACGCAGCCCGCGCGCGTGGGCGATGCCTGGGTGGTGCCGCTGTTCTCCTGGTACGACCCCTCGTTCGACGTGCGCGGCGAGGGCGCGGAAGACGAGCTGGAGGCGTGGGCCGACCGCTACTTCACCCGCTGGCCGACGGGCGTGGAGCGCGTGGACACCACGTTCCTGGAGATGAACGAGCCGCACGTGCGCCCGTACGACGGGCCGGTCGTCACCTTTTCGCACTTCGTCCCGCGGCCGGAGCTGGTGCCGCCCGTGCAGTACCTGCGCTTTCGCGGGCTGCCGCTCGTGGCCGGATCGCTGGGCATCGAGACGCAGATCCGCCGCATCCGGCCGCAGGTGCACGTGTTCGGGCACACGCACATCCCCGAAGACCGTGTGATGGACGGCGTACGCTACGTGCAGAACCACTTTCGGCCGCGCACCGAGTCCAACCACCGCAGTCCCCTCAAGCTGGTGTGGACGACCACCGAGCCGGAGTTCGAGACGCCCATGTTCTGCTGACGGTGAGGTTCTGCTGACGGTGCCCACGCTCGCCACCCTGGCCGCCTTCGTGGACGAGACGCTGGATGCGCGCGCCTTTCCCGGCGAGCCGCCGACGGTCTTCATCGCGTCCGATGGGCCGGTTCGGCGGCTGGGGCTGGCGCTGGAGCCCGGGCCGGGGCTGGCGGAGTGGGTGGATGCGGATCGCCTGGACGCCGTCTTTCTCCACCGTCCGTGGGGCGTGGCGGATGCCGGCCTCCCCGCGGACACCGGCATCCTCGCCTCGCATGCGCCCTTCGACCACCGGCTGACCGTCGGCGCCAATCCCGACCCCGCGCGCGACCTGCGGATGCGCGATCCGCATCCCTTCGGCGACAAGGACGGGCGGCGGATCGGGATGATCGGCGACGTGGAGCCGGCGGCCCCGGCGACGCTCGTCGCCCGCATCACGGACCTGTTCGGCGGGGTGGATGAGGTGCTGCCGGGGCGCGCGGAATCCATCCGCCGCATCGCCCTCGCCGGCGCGATGACGGATGCGATGGTGCGCGAGGCGGCGGCGCGCGGGGCGGAGTTGTACGTCACGGGGCAGGTGCGCCAGCCGGGGCGGCGCGCGGCGGCGGAGACAGGCATCGGCATCGTGGCCGTGGGGCACGCGCGGAGCGAGGTGTACGGCCTGCGGCTGCTGTCCGATGCCATCGGACGGCGGTTCAGCGGACAGGTCGCGTGCGTGGTCGATCCCCGCGGCACCGGTCCTGCCCATCCATTGCGCAGGGACGGCCATCCACCCGCACCCAATCATCCGTGACCAGCCAGCGGCCCGTGAGCACCCATCCGCCCGTGAACACCCGCCCGACCGTGAGCACCGCCGACGACCGCACGCCGAAGCGTGAAGGCGCCTTGCGGCGGCTGGATTCGCTCAGCTTCGTGCTGGACAACTCCATCCGCGTGCCGGGGACCAACGCCCGCTTTGGCGCGGACGCCATCATCGGCCTGATCCCCGGCTTTGGCGACGCGGCGGGGGCGCTGATGTCCGCGTACATCGTGCTGCAGGCGGCGCGGCTGGGGGCGCCCGTGCCGTCGCTCGCGCGGATGCTGCTGAACGTGGGGATCGAGGCGCTGTTCGGCGCCGTGCCCGTGCTCGGCGACCTGTTCGACGCCGCGTTCAAGGCCAACGCGCGCAACGTCGCCATCCTCCGCGGCGAGTTGGAGCGGCCCGGCAGCACGCGCAAATCCAGCACGGGCGTGGTGCTCGCTGTCGGCGTCGCGCTGGTGGTGATCCTGGGCGCCGTGGGATGGCTGGCATTCTCCGTGTTGAGCGCGATCTGGCAGGCCATCACCTGATATTGATACCAATCCAGGAAAAAAACGATTCTCACACAGAGGAACAGAGGAACGGAGGAGGGAATTGCCGTTCTCTGTTCCCTCCGTGTGAGACCAGTCTTTTTCGGGTCTGTATGATGATACGAGGCCGGCGATCCCCTGCACGCTGGGAACAAGAAATCACGCGGAGGAACAAGAGAGGACGCGGAGAAACCTGGGCTCTCCGCGTCCTCTCGGTTTGTCTCCGCGCCCTCCGCGTGATCCATTCCGTCGATCGCTGACGGAGAAGGACGGAATCCGGGTCAGCGGCCGGTGCCGCCGGCCGGGGGCATGGGGTCGCTGCCGTCGGTCATGTTCTCCGAGCCGCCGGAGCGGCTGCCGTGCATCATCCCCTCGCGGCCGGTCTGGCCTTCGAACGCCTCGCGCTGGGTGATCTGGCCGCCGTCCGGCCGCTCGCGCTCCGTGATGGGGCCGCCGCGCAGGCCCTCGTCGTCGTCCTGCGCGCCCTCACGTTCCACCCCGCCGCCCCCCTGCATTCCTTCCCGCTCCACGGACGCATCGTCAAGGTCCTGCTCTACGATGCCCGGGTTCACGTCGCTCTGGCTCTCGCGGTCCTGCATGCCTCGCCTCCCTCTGCGGTGATTCCGATTTCGGGATGGTACCCCGTCGCAATCGGCAGGCCGGGCTGCAATCACATTACCAATCTGGGAAAGAGACAGCCTTGACGGACACTCACCCTCTTGTTACCATTTTGGTAATCACGAGTTTCAACTCGAGGCACAGGTGGCTGGGAGGAGCGGTGCGCATCATCACGGAATCACGGTTGACCGAGTTCTGGACCAAGCACCCTCCCGCCAAGAGTCCTCTCAAGGTCTGGAGAGAGATCATCCGCCGCTCGACCTTCGCCTCGCCGCACGAGGCGAAGACACAATTCCCGACCGCGGATTTCCTTGGCGACGGACTGACCGTCTTCGACATCGGCGGAAACAAGTACAGGCTCGTGGTGACCATGCGGTACAAATACCAGATCGTCTACATTGGGCATGTGCTTACCCATGCCGAATATGACCGCAAATCGCGTTCGGGGGACCTGTGACTCCGCGCACCCGGCTGGCAGAACCCACGACCGAGAGTAGTGACATGAAGACGGTCATCGATCTCGCTGCTCCCCGCGTACTCCGCACCGAAGAGGAGTTTGCCGCGGCCGTCGCAGAAATTGATCGCCTGGTCGTTCTCGATCCGCAGGAAACCACGGATGACTTCAACCGGTTGGAGTTGCTCTCGCTGCTGGTCGAGGACTACGAAGCGCGGCACCATCCCATCGACGTCAGCGACCTGGCGCCGCAGGACGTGGTGGATTTCATGCTGGAGCAGCGTGGAATGACGCGCGCAGACCTCGCTCCGATCATGGGCGGCCGGAGCCGCGTATCGGATTTTTTCAACGGCCGCCGCGCGCTGTCCAAGGGGCAGATTGAGGCACTCCGGGAGCATCTCGGCATTCCTGCCGATTTGCTTATCTAGGGATGCGCTTGTTTGGGGACAGGTAGGAAACAGTCGCCCCCGCCGCTGACGGATTCCGTATTGCGCCCGGTTCGAAGCCATCGCGGATGACGGGATCAGCCGGATCGACGGGACACGAGCACGGGCGGGTAGATTCCTCGGTCGCGCCCGGGTTTACAGCACGTTCGCGTGCCGCCGGGCGCTCCTTCGGAATGAACACTCCGGCCCGCGGCAAGGCTTTCCCGTGCAGTCCGTGCAGGCGGACTTCGTGCCGTTGTTGCCGCGGATCCAACCGCCTGGACGGAGGACTGCCACCGTCCGCCGATTGCCCACCCGGACCGAACTCCCTCCACCGCATGGCCCGCCTGCGAACGCCTGCCCCGCCTTCCGGGGCATTGCACGCAGGTGCAGGCTGTCCCCTGTAACCTGTCCCCTGTAACCTGTCCCCTGTAACCCGCAGTTCCCCGTCCCAACCCGTTGCCGTTCCTCGCTTTTTCGCTCGTGCCGGTGGCACGCGGGCCCAAAACGGTGTATCCTGTAGCGCGAAACAACGGAATCCAACTCCGCACGACCGGAGGCTACACCCTTTGGCAACTCCCTGGATGCGGTTCGACCGCGGCCTGTGGCGCGAGCGGGCACGCGGCGGCGGGACCCGCCTGCGCGGCGCCTGGCGCAACGGGCAGGAGCGCAAGATCGTCATCGGGCTGGCGGCGCTGGCGCTCACCTCGTGCGGCACCGGCGGCGTGGTGGCGGCGTGGACGCGCGCCTGCGCCGGCACCTGCCCCACGGCCGAGACCATCGAGAACTTTGCCCCGCGGCAGGCCAGCCTGGTGCTGGACGCCCGCGGCGGCGTGCTGGGCCAGTTCTACCGCGAGCGCCGCACCCTCATCGAGATCGACTCGCTGCCGCGGCACGTGCCCATGGCCTTCGTGGCCATCGAGGACCGCCGCTTCTTCGAGCACCAGGGCGTGGACCCCATCCGCATCATGGCGGCCGTCCGCGACAACATCATCCGCGGCTGGGGCGGCCCGGGCGGCAGCACCATCAGCATGCAGCTGGCCCGCAACCTGTTCCCCCAGCAGCTCCCCGCCAGCGAGACGAGCGTGCGCCGCAAGGTGGCCGAGATCAAGCTGGCCATGGAGATGGAGCGCAAGTTCGAGAAGCGGCACATCCTGGAGCTGTACCTCAACCACATCTACCTGGGCGCCGGCGCGTACGGCGTGGAGGCCGCCGCCCGCACCTACTTCGGCAAGCAGGCCCGCAACCTCACCTACCTGGAGGCGGCCACGCTGGCCGGCCTGCCCCAGGCGCCCTCGGGGTACAACCCCCGCCAGCACCCCGACCGCGCCGAGCGGCGGCGCAACGTGGTGCTGCAGGCCATGGCCGACGCGCGCGTCATCACACAGGCGCAGGCGGACGAGGGCAAGCGCACCCCCCTGGCCCTGTCGCCCCCGGGCGGCGCCATGGCCGCGCCGTACTTCGTGGAGTCCGTGCGCCGCGAGCTGGAGGCCCGCTTCGGCGAGCTGCTGTACACGGGCGGGCTGCGCATCCACACGGCCATCGACCCCGTCCTGCAGCGCACCGCCGAGCAGGCGCTGGAGGAGCAGCTGCAGTCCATCGAGCGGGGCACCTACGGCGGCTTCCGCGGCCCCAGCCGCGAGCGCTTCACGGCCGGGCTCAAGCCCGGGGAGGCCGTGACCCACACCCCGTACCTGCAGGGGATCGTCGTCGTCCTGGACCCCGCGACGGGGCTGGTGCGGGCCATGGTGGGCGGGCGCGACTTTCAGCAGTCGCAGTTCAACCGCGCCACGCAGGCCCTGCGGCAGCCCGGCTCGTCGTTCAAGCCGTTCGTCTTCGCGGCGTCGCTGGAGCACGGCAAGTCGCCCAACCAGGGGATCAGCGACGGCCCCCTCTCCATCTCCGTGGGGAGCGAGGTGTGGTCGCCCAAGAACTACGACGGCAGCTACGGGGGATGGACCACGCTGCGCAGCGCCCTGCGCAACTCGCGCAACCTGGCCACCATCCGCCTGGGCCGGCAGACGGGGATCGACAACGTGCGGGGGCTGGCCAAGCGCGCGGGGCTGGACACGCGCATCCCCGGCTACCCGTCCGTGTACATCGGCGCGGCGGGCGTGTACCCGCTGGACATGATGGCCGCGTACGCGTCGTTCGGGAACGGGGGATGGAAGGTGGAGCCGCGCTACGTGTCGCGCGTGGAGAACCATCGCGGCGAGGTGCTGTGGCAGCCCGCGCCGCCCCCCGCGCGGGCCATGGAGCCGGGGATCGCGTGGATCATGACGGACATGCTGCGCGAGGTGGTGGACCGGGGCACGGCGTACACCGCGCGCGACCCGGGCGTGGGCAACCTGTCGTACGACGTCCCCGCGGCGGGAAAGACGGGAACCACCAACGACAACACGGACGTGTGGTTCGTGGGCTACACGCCGGACCTGCTGGCGGGGGTGTGGCTGGGATTCGACACGCCGCGGCCCATCATGGGTGGGGCCACGGGGGGCACGCTGGCGGTACCGGTGTGGGCCCGCATCATGCGTAGGGCGTACCTTGGACGCAAGCCGCCGGAGGCATGGCGGCGCCCCGCGGACGTGGTCACGCGGCGGGTGAGCGGGGGCACCGTGCTGTCGGAGGACTGCGGCGGGGGAAGCCCGGACCTGTTCGCCGCCCGGCACGTTCCCGAGACCGCGTGCCCGCGGTACGAGCCTCCGGCCACGCAGTACGTGGACCCCACGCCGGAGCTTCCTGGCCGGCCGGTGTTCCCCGGCCAGCCGCGGGTGCCGCGCCCCGAGGACTTCGTGACGCCGGGGGAGGGCGTCCGCAGGCGATAAACGAGTATCCACCAGGAGCATGCCCGAACGACGACACACGGTCCGACGCAGGCTGGCCATCGGCCTGGGCGTGCTCCTGGTACTGGGCCTGACCGCCTTTGGGTGGCTGTGGTTCGGCCCCTGCGGCCTGGGCGGATGCGCGCCCGTGAGCGAGCTGGAGCAGTTCCAGGCCGAGGGCTCGCAGCTCTTTGACCGCACGGGCGCCCCCATGGGCACCCTGGCTACCGTCAACCGGCGCGTGGTCCCGCTGGATTCCCTCCCCGAATATCTTCCCCAGGCCGTGCTGGCCGTGGAGGACCGCCGCTTCTACCAGCATGGCGGGGTAGATTGGAAGCGCTTCATGGGCGCCCTGCTGCGCAACGTGCGCGCGGGCGGCGTGGAGGAGGGCGGCAGCACCATCACCATGCAGTTGGCCCGCAACCTGTTCCCCGAACAGCTGGACTACCGCGACCGCTCCATCCGCCGCAAGGTGCTGGAGGTGCGCGTGGCCCGGCAGATCGAGCGCGCGTTCGACAAGCGCAAGATCCTGGAGCTGTACCTCAACCACATCTACCTGGGCCAGGGCACGTACGGCGTGGACGCCGCCGCGCAGGCCTACTTCGGCAAGCCGGCCAGCGCGCTCACGCTGGGCGAGGCCGCGCTCATCGGCGGGCTGCCGCAGTCGCCGTCGCGGCTCAACCCGCGCGACAACCGGGACGGCGCCCGCACCCGGCGCGACCTGGTGCTGCGCGAGATGGCCAAGGCGGGCTTCGTCACGCAGGAGCAGGCGCTGGACGCCGCGGAGCAGCCCGTGCGCCTGTCGCGCCGCAAGCCGCGCGAGGGACGGGGCTCGTACTTCCAGGAGCGCGTGCGACGCGAGCTGGAGGAGCGCGTGGGCCCGGACCTGTACACGGCCGGGCTGCGCGTGTACACGACACTGGATCCCGTGGCCCAGCGCGCCGCCGAAGAAGAGGTCGCGCGCCAGGCGGACCGCATCGAGGCGGGGCAGTTCGGCGCCTTTCGCCACCCAACCTACCCCGAGGCCAAGGGCGAGACGGAGGACGGGCAGACGACGTACCTGCAGGGCGCCGCGGTGGTGATGGACGTGCGCTCCGGGGCCGTCCGTGCGCTGGTGGGCGGGCGCGACTACGACGACAGCAACTTTGACCGGGTGTGGCAGGGGATGCGCCAGCCCGGCTCGGCGTTCAAGCCGTTCGTGTACCTTACGGCCCTGGAGCGCAGCATCCCCGCCACGCGGCGCATCGAGGACTCCCCGGTGGAGATCCGCCTGGCGCGCAACCAGACCTGGTCGCCCCGCAACTACACGGGCCGCTACGACGGGCCCATCACCATGCGCGAGGCGCTCACGCGCTCCAAGAACACGGTGACGGTCAAGCTGTCGCAGGAGCTGGGGATGAGCAGCGTCATCCAGACGGCGCGGCAGATGGGGATCACCACGCCCATCCCCAACGTGCCGTCCACGGCCCTGGGCTCGGCCGACGTGCGCCCCATCGACCTGGTGCGGGCGTACGCCGCCTTCGCCAACGGCGGCATGCTGCCGGAGCCGCACGTCATCGAGCGCATCGAGGACCGCTCGGGGACGGTGGTCTACCAGGTGGAGCCGCAGCGCGACCGGGTGATCGACCCCGCCGCGGCGTACGTGCTCACGACCATGCTCCGCGACGTGGTGGACCGGGGCACGGGCACGCCCGTGCGCGCCGCCGGCTACCGCGGCCCGGCCGCCGGCAAGACGGGGACGACCAACGGGGCCACGGACATCTGGTTCGTGGGGTACACGCCGGAGCTGGTGGGCGCCGTGTGGTTCGGGCTGGACCGGCCGCAGACCATCGTGCGCGAGGCGTCGGGCGGCACCATCGCGGCGCCGGTGTGGGGGCGGATGATGAGCCGCATCTCCCGTGGCGGCGGCGACTTCGCCGTGCCGCGCGGGGTGGTGACGGAGACGGTGGACCGGGTGACGGGGTACGTGGTGGACCCCGCCTGCCCGCCGCAGGGGGAAACGTACACGGAGTACTTCGTCCACGTGCGCCCGCCCCGTCCGTACTGCCAAACGGGCACGCAGTACCCCGCCATGGCGTTCGACACGCTGTTCGCGGACGAGGAGATGGGCGCGTACTCGCTGGACTACGAGAGCTACGACCCCGACACGGTGGGCGTGGGCGACCTCAAGAACCGGGGGATCGACTGGCCCGAGCTTGAGGAGCGCCGCCGCGCCGGTGAGCAGCCCCCGCGCCCGCTCCCCGGCACCGTGAACACGCAGCCCTCGGCCGGTGGACGCCCGTCCACGCCGCTCCCCGGCAACGTGAACACGCAGCCCACCATCGGCGGGCGGCAGCCGTCGCGGCCTCCGGTCTCGACTCCCGAGCCGGCGCCCACGCGTCCGCGCCCAGAGCCGCCGGTGAACGAGCCGGAGCCGGCGGAGCCCGAGCCGCCGGTGCTGGGCGAGCCCGCGCCGCCGCCCGCGCCCGTGCCTCCCGACAGCGCCCGCGCCAACGGCTGATCTCCCGCGGAGAACGGCGGGCGCGGAGAATGGCGGCAGAGCGTTTCTCACGCGGAGGACGCGGAGACGAAAAGAGAGGACGCGGAGAAAGCAGGAAGGTTTCTTCGCGTCCTCTCTTTTATCCCTCCGCGTCCTCCGCGTGATTGTTCCTTCTTGCTGGGCCCCGGACAATCGCAAAGCCGGGTACCATACCCGATTCTCGGGCTTCATCGTGCATCCCGCCTCGGTTGATTGCCTCACGGCGGAAATGTCCGGTGGCGCAGCCGACTGTGGGATTCGGGATGAAACTCCATGGGGCCTGCGGGGTTGTAGACGAGCCGCCGCGCCCCGCGGGAGCGCGGCCAGCCCGAGCAGTCCCGTCGGGATCCACAAAGAGGAGCTATCCGTTGGTGGCAACCATCCGGCGGGCGTGGGCGCTCGCTGCCTTCGTCGCGCTCACTCCCCTTGCCGCGGCCGCGCAGGTTCGGCCCATGGCCACCGAGGTGCCCGCCATGCGCAAGCTGGCGCCGGCCCCCGGTGCCCGCGAGTCGGTGATCAACTGGTACGGGGAGCTGCAGAGCATCAGCGCGCACATGCAGCGCGTGCACGACCGCGCCCTGGCCGACGCGGCCCTGCGCGGCGCGCGCGACCGGCTGATGCGCGTAATCCAGGACGCCATGGACCGCGCGGACCCGGAGCTGCCGCGCCTGTTCACCCGCATGGGCCAGGTGCAGACGGAGATGGAAGCGGCCCGCGGGCGCAACGACGCCCCGCGCTTTCAGGCGCTGGAGATGGAGCAGGCCCAGATCCAGGCCCGCTTCATGAGGGTGCGCAGCACCGTGCTGCGCCAGGCCGACATCGCCCGCCAGGCCCGCGGCTACGAAGAGATGCTGCGCCAGCGGATGGTCCTGATCGAGCCCCTGACGGAGAACCTGCTGGCCCGCAGCACCGAGCTGCAGCGCCTTCTCCAGGAAACCCTGAGCGCCCAGCAGCAGCGGGATTGATCGGACGGGATGGGTGGATGAAAAGGAACGGCCCCCGCGGTGTGCGGAGGCCGTTCTTCATTCAATCACCCGTGTGGTGCGGGACGCTGCCTCAGTCCACGGGCGGCGGGCACGTGCAGCGGCTGTCCGGACAGTAGCTCCGGTAGCTGTTGGCGGCGCACCAGGGATTCGTGGGGACGAGGTGTCCCTCCACGGCTCCACGCGCCAGCTCCGTCGTCACGGCCTCGAACGACACCACGGCCAGCGAATCGACGTCCAGTCTCAGCTTCTTCATGATGTGCTCCTCGCAGGTGTAGGATGCATCGCTTGTTACGATACTAGACACGCCGGGATTGATCCGGCAAGGGGCACCCGGTCGATCGCGCCGGCGGGGGCAGCACGGGCCTGCCGATCCGGACGCGGAAGATCAGAACGTGCGCGCTTCCCAGTAGCTCTCCACGCCGTCCGGAAGCTTGTCCAGGAAGTTGTACTTGGTGTAGTACTCGATGTTGTCCACCGTGGTCTTGTAGCTGGTCCACGGCTGGCCGATGATGCCCGTGACGTTGGGCATCATCACCGCGATCACCTGCACGCTGCCGTTGGTTGTCGCCTGGGCCAGGCCCTGCCCGTACGGCATGACGACGGCGATCTTCCAGGTGTGCGTGGAGCCGTG
>DASQZE010000154.1:0-4998 GCA_035638875.1 Longimicrobium sp. | reverse complement strand
CCATTCAGCTGCCCCGCGCAAGCTGGTGAACGCAACGAGCACGGTGCATGCGCCGCGCCTGATCCGCCACCGTGTGGCAGCGTCACGCAGCGGCCAATCGGGTGCGCGCGAGTTGCGCCCGTCCGGCCCCGCGCCTAAGCTGTGCGGGCCGCCCCGGGGGGATGCGTCCGCACCCCGGCGGCGGGCATCCCCCGTTCGCCGCGACCCTCCATCTCCGGCATCCGCGCCGGGTGAACCGACCTGCGATCCCGTATGACCGAAGCCATCCACGCCGCCGGTTCCGCCGAGGCGGCCCCCGATTCCGCTGCCACGGTGCAGGAGGCCCCCGCCGCGCCGTCCATCGGCCCGGAGGACTTCCGCCGCCGCCGCGAGGCGTTCCTGGAGCAGATCGGCGGCGGCGTGGCCGTGCTGGCCGCCGCCCCCGAGCTGGTGAAGTCGCGCGACACGGAGGTCCCCTATCGCCAGGACAGCGACTTCTTCTACCTGACGGGGTTCCTGGAGCCGGAGGCCGTGGCCGTGCTCACGCCGCACGATCCCGAGCACCGCTTTACCCTCTTCGTCCGCCCGCGCGACCCGGACCGCGAGACGTGGTCCGGCGCGCGCGCGGGGGTAGAGGGCGCGCGCGAGCGGTTCGGCGCGGATGCGGCGTATCCCATCGAGGAGCTCGGGGAGCGGCTCAAGGCGCTGGTGGAGCCGGCGGAGGCGCTGTGGTACTCCGTCCTGGGCGACGGGGGCGAGATGGACCGGCGGATGCTGGGGCTGATGTCGGGGTTCCGCCGTTCGCGGCCGCGCTCGGGCAAGGGCCCGTGGGACGTGCGCGACCCCGCGCAGCTGCTGGATGCCATGCGGCTCATCAAGGAGCCCGGCGAGATCGCGCTGATGCGCGAGGCGGCGGAGTTGTCCGCGCGGGGGCACCTGGCCGCCATGCGCGCCGGGCGGCCCGGTGTGGGCGAGTGGGAGGTGCAGGCCCTGCTGGATTCGGTTTTCCGCGCGCATGCGCCGGACAGCGGCACGTCGTTCCCCCCCATCGTGGGCTCGGCGGAGAACGGCACCATCCTGCACTACGTCACCAACACGCGGCGCATCGGCGAGGGCGAGCTGGTGCTGGTGGATGCGGGCGCGGAAGTGGGGTTCTACTGCGCGGACATCACCCGCGTCTTTCCCGCCAGCGGCCGCTTCACCCCCGCGCAGCGCGCCGTGTACGACATCGTGCACCGGGCGCTGGACGCGGCCATCGAGGCCATCCGTCCCGGCGCGCCCGTGACCAGCGGGCACGAGGCCGCGCGGCGGGTGCTGGTGGGGGGGATGATCGAGCTGGGGCTGCTGGAGGGGGAGGTGGATGCCATCATCGAGGAGGAGAAGCCGTTCAAGCGCTTCTTCATGCACAACACCTCGCACTGGCTGGGGCTGGACGTGCACGATCCTGGCACCTACCGCGACCCGGCGGGCGAGCCGGTGCCGTTCCGGCCGGGGATGGTGCTCACGGTGGAGCCGGGGCTGTATATCCCCATTGCGGACGACATCCCGGAGCATCTGCGCGGCATCGGCATCCGGCTGGAGGACGACGTGCTGGTGACGGAGGACGGCCGCGAGGTGCTGACCCGCGGCGTGCCCGTGGACCCGGACGAGGTGGAGCGCATCTGCACGTCCCGCGGCCCGCGGTAGCACTGAAAGCCTGACCCCGATTGATTTCCTGAGGGAGGCGCCGCCGATACTCATCCGTGCAGGATCTTTGGCGCCGACCGAAGGATCTCCTCGCCCGCGCAAGATGTCCGCTCCGGTGCACGGTCGGTCCCTCCGGTGGGCGCGGTTCCTGGCGCGGCGGGGGCAGGGCAGAGCCCTGTCCTCGGTGGACGGATTCCTGGCGCGGCGGGGGAGGGCAGAGCGAATGAATTCGCCGCAACAACTACACAAAGTCCGCCTGCGCGGACTCCCGTCGAAGGCGGAGTGCCGTGGGGCGGGGCAGGCGTCGGGCACGGGAGGGCAGATCCTTCGGTCGACGCTGGACTATCATCGGAGGGCGGGATCGCGCGGCGCCTCCCGGGGAGACAACGGATCCGAACGGCCGACGGGCGCGGAAGGAAAACGCCCTCCGCGCCCGTCGTTGCGCTGGCTCGCCGTCGTCAGGGCCCGATGGTGCAGGCCGTCAGGCGCGTGTTGCAGTTGTTGGTGGGGGCGGCATCGCGTGCGGGCAGGCCCTCCGTGCCCGTACCCGTGGCGAACGACTCCACCGTGAGCGTCTCCGGGCTCAGCTTCTGGCTGCGCATGGGCATCCTCCGATCGGGTGAGTGGCGACCTGCGGGGACGGTGCGTGCGGTCAGCAGTTGTAGTAGGAGGTGGGACACACCTGCTCTTTGCTGTAGTCGCACGAGTAGATCGTCTGGTATCCGTCGCCGCAGTAGTAGTAGGCGGTCTGGCACAGGCACGAGCCCTGGTAGGTGCAGCCGGCCGCCTGCGCCTGTACCGTCCCCTGTCCGTTTTCCGCCGTCCCGCCGCCGGTGGGGAACGACTCCACCGCGACCTCGTCCGCATCCAGCTTGAGCTTTTTCATCCTCTGCCTGCCTTTGTCGAAAGGTGTGGATGGACGTCCGCCCGGTCAGCCGAGCTCGGGCGGCGTGGCGCACTGCTCGAACGAGGTGTCGCGCGCGCAACGCAGATCGTTGGTGTAGGTGCACGAGTAGATCGTGTGAGGACCCGTTCCGCAGTTGTAGTACGCGGTCTTGCACAGGCAGCTCTGGAAGTACGTGCAATCGTCCGCCTGCCCGTGCACCGTGCCCGGTTCCCGGGTGTCCCGCCCGTCCGTGGCAAACGAATCCACGGCCAGGTCTTCCAGCTGCAGCGCGAGCTTCTTCATGGTGCACGTCCTTTCGGTACGGGGAGGTCGGCGGGGTTCAGGGGTCGCATATCCCGCCGGTGCAATCGCACGAGATCGTGGGCTGCGTGCTGCACCTGTACAGCCCGGTCTGGGCCAAGCAGTTTCTCGCGGCTCCTTCAGCACGCCAGGGTGACGGGGGGCGTGGGGCAGCGCACGGTCTTCTCGCACCGCCAGTCGCCTGAAACGCAGCCCTCGGTCTCACAGAACTCCGTTGCGCAGATCTCCGTGAAATCGCACGAGTGGATGGTGGCCGGGCCGGTGCCGCAGTGGTAGTACGCGGTTGGGCACAGGCACGTATCCACCTGCGTGCAGCCGTCGCCCCGGGCGCGCACCGTTCCCCGCGCATCCGTGCCCTGGCCCGTCGCGAACGATTCCACCGAGAGCCCCTCCACCCGCAGCTTCATCTTCTTCATCGTTGCCTCCGTCGTGGGATGAGGACTGTGGCCGGTGCTACGCGGCTCCGGCGGCGCGCAGAGATGCCCGCCGCTGGGGCGGAGGTAGCATCCAGTGGAAAGATATTGTCGGATTGCGTGATTGCAACGATCTTCCCGTGCGCTTTCCCCCGTTCCGCGCAACGCCATGAGCCCTTCTGATGAAGCCCCGCCGCGAACCTGGGCGGGGGGAGTGATCCGGACCCGGATGATGGACGGGCGCATGGTGGAATCCAACGGCTTTCGCTGGCGCGGCCGCGACGTGTCGCGGCTGGAGGCGCTGAGCGACGCCGTGTTCGGCTTTGCCATCACGCTGCTGGTCGTCTCGCTGGAGGTGCCGCGTACGGCGGCCGCGCTCTTCGAAGCCATGAGCGGGATGGTGGTGTTCGCCCTCTGCTTCGCGCTGCTCTTTTTCGTCTGGTACAATCAATATCGGTTCTTCCGCCGCTACGGCCTGGACGACACGGCGACCATCGTGCTGAACGCGACCCTGCTGTTCGTCATCGTGTTCTTCGTGTATCCGCTGCGGTTCGTGTTCGGCATCGTGGTGGAGATGCTCAAGGGCAACCGCCCGTGGCAGGAGACGCACGACGGGGTGCAGGTGCTTTCGCTGTCGCAATGGCCGGCGCTGATGATGGTCTTTGGTGGCGGATACGTGGCGGTGTTCCTGCTCTTCGCGCTGATGCACGTGAACGCCTACAGCCTGCGCGCCGCGCTGGAGCTGTCGCCGCTGGAGGCGTACGACACGCTGGACAACGTGCGCGAAAGCCTGCTGAACGCGGGGATCGGGGTCGTGTCGGTGCTGCTGGCGCTGCTGGGCGGCGAGTACGGGCCGCTGTGGGCGGGGCTCGCGTACTGGACGGTCGGGCCGCTGATGTACCTGCACGGCTGGCTCTCCGCCCGCCGGCGCCGAAGGGTGGAGGCCCGGCTGGCCGCGGGATGATGCGGACCGGCGTTGCGGCCCCAACGCGCCGCGGGGGTGGACTGTACGATGAGGTGAGCCGCGTGGAGCGGCCGATCGGCAGACACCCGCAGCAAAAGGACGATACATGAAGGCCTTCTGGATTCTCGCGGCCGCCCTGGCCATCGCCCCCGCGCCGGCCGCCGCGCAGCACCGCGCCCACGTACGGGACCGGGCGGAGGACGTACGCGACCGCCGTGAAGACCGGCGTGACCGGCGCGAAGACCGCCGCGACCGGGCGGAGGACCGGCGCGACGCCCGGCACTTTACCGGCATCGGCGACCTGCGCGAGGACGTCCGGGACCGCCGCGAAGACGTGCGCGACCGGCGGGAGGACGTCCGCGATCGGCGCGAGGACGTGCGCGACCGGCAGGAGGACCGCCGCGACCGCCGCCGCGGTGTCTGAGCATGGATCGAACGCGAAGCCCCGGCGCCGTGACGGTGGCGGGGCTTCGTGCGTAGCGGATTCGCACGGGTTCTCACCCGTCCGGCTATCCCACGTCGTCACTCAGCTTTCGGCGCAGGCAAGCTCTTCCTGATCGCGATCAGGTGGATGATGTGCCATGGCAGGCATCCGCCTCCGCCGCCGCTATCCTGCCTCTACGAGATCCCGTCCCCTCGCCGGCAGCAGCCAATCTGCCAAGGGTCTGATGCACCGTGCCGATCGCCGGCTGCCACAGGAGGCCAGAGATCCTTGGCAGAGCGGTGGCTGCCGGCGAGGGGACGGCATC
>DASQZE010000153.1:0-3715 GCA_035638875.1 Longimicrobium sp. | reverse complement strand
GGCGGGCAAGCACGTGCTGCTGGAGAAGCCGCTGGCCCTGACGGCGGACGAGGTGGAGTCCATCGTCGCCTTTTACCGCGAGGCGGGGGACGAGGGGCGCGCGCCGCTGCTGCTCACGGGCTTCAACCGCCGCTTCTCGCCCTTCGTGGTGCGGATGGCGGAGCTGCTGCGGGACCGGGCGGGGCCGCTGATGATCAGCTACCGGATGAACGCGGGTTTCATCCCCCTGGACCACTGGGTGCACACGGCCCAGGGCGGCGGCCGCAACCGGGGCGAGGCGTGCCACGTCTACGACCTGTTCACGTTTCTCACGGGCGCGCGCGCGACGGAGGTGCAGGCCGCCGCGGCGCGCCCGGCGACGGCGCACTACGCGCGGACGGACAACTTCACGGCCACGGTCTCGTTCGACGACGGGTCCGTGGCCACGCTCACCTACACCGCCCTGGGGCACCGGGACCATCCCAAGGAGCAGATGGAGGTGTTCGTGGACGGCAAGGTGCTGGCGCTGGACGACTACCGCACGCTGCGCACGACGGGCGCGCGGGGCGGGGACCTGCGCCTGCGCGGGCAGGACAAGGGGCAGAAGGAGGAGCTGCGGCGCTTTGCCACGGCCATCCGCGAGGGCGGCGCGTGGCCCATTCCGCTCTGGCAGCAGGTGCAGGCGACGGAGATCGCCCTGCAGGTAGAGGCACAGATCCGCGGCGATTCAGGAGGTCAACTGCCGTGAAGCTGAACGAAGAGGTCCGGGGCTTCTGGGAGCAGGAGCCGTGCGGCACCAGCCCCCACATCGTGGGCGAGGCGCAGAAGCTGACCGGCGGCTGGTTCGAGAAGGTGGAGGAGCACCGCTACACGGTGGAGCCGTTCATCCACTCGGTGGCGCAGTTCACCCGCCACCACGGCAAGAAGGTGCTGGAGGTGGGGGTGGGCGCGGGGACGGACCACCTGCAGTGGGCCCGCGCAGGCGCGCAGTGCCACGGCGTGGACCTGACCGACGCGGGGATCGAGACCACCCGCGCGCGGCTGGCGCACTACGGCTTTACCAGCGACCTGCGCCGGGTGGACGCGGAGACGCTGCCGTTTCCGGATGGCACCTTCGACGTCGTGTGGTCGTGGGGGGTCATCCACCACTCGGAGCGGCCGGAAGCCATCGTCGAGGAGATCCGGCGGGTGCTGCGCCCGGGCGGAAAGTTCCTGGGGATGATGTACGGGCGCCGCTCGATCCTGGCGGCCAAGATCTGGATGAAGCAGGCGCTGCTCAAGGGCCGCCCCGTGCGCAGCCTCAAGGACGTGCTGTGGCACCACCTGGAGAGCGTGGGGACCAAGGCGTACACCCCCGGGGAGCTGCGGCGGATGTTCGGCGCGTACCGCGCGGTGCAGGTGCAGCCGCTGCTCACGTCGTACGACGTGGGCGAGGGCGTGCTGGCGCCGGTGCTGCGGCTGAGCCCCGACTCGCTGGGCTTTTTCCACGCCATCCGCGCGGAGAAGTAGCCCGTGTGCGGAATCGTGGGTGCGGTGGCCCTGGGCGATGCGTCGTTCCGGGTGACCGAGGGGTGGCTGACGCCCATGCGCGACACCATGTCGCATCGGGGGCCGGACGGGGCGGGGGTGTGGATCGGCGAGGGCGGACGGGTGGGGCTGGGGCACCGGCGCCTCTCCATCATCGACCTGTCGGCAGAGGCGGACCAGCCGATGTCGAACGAGGACGGGTCGCTGCGCATCGTCTTCAACGGCGAGATCTACAACCACGCCGAGATCCGCCGCGAGCTGCAGCGCCTGGGCGGGCACACGTGGAAGACGGACCACTCCGACACCGAGGTCATCCTTCACGCCTACGAGCAGTGGGGGGTGGAGTGCCTGCACCGCTTTCGCGGGATGTTCGCGTTCGCGCTGTGGAACGCGCGCGACCACAGCCTGTGGCTGGTGCGCGACCGCATCGGGGTCAAGCCGCTGTACTACACGGTGCACGACGGGCGGCTGGCGTTCGCCTCGGAGATCAAGGCGCTGCTGGCGGACCCGGCGCAGCGGCGCGCGGTGGATGAAGAGGCGTTCTTTCACTACCTGAGCTTTCTCACCACGCCGGCGCCGCAGACGCTGTTCGCGGGGATCCGCAAGCTGCCGGGCGGCACCTGGATGCGGGTGCACCAGGACGGACGCACGGAGCATCACACGTACTGGGACGTGTGGGACCACACCACGCCCCTGACGGGCGCGTCGGACGCGGAGATCGCGGAGCGGGTGCTGGCGGAGCTGCGCACGGCGGTGCAGCTGCGCAAGGTGAGCGACGTGCCGGTGGGCGTCTTTCTTTCCGGCGGCATCGACAGCAGCACCAACGCGGCGCTCTTCAGCGAAGGGGAGACGAGCCCGGTGCGCACGTTCTCCATCGGCTACGACGGGGACTACGCCAGCTACCGCAGCGAGCTGCCGTACGCGCGGCGCATGGCGGCCGAGGTGGGGGCGGAGCACCACGAGCGGCTGCTGTCCGTGGACGACTTGGTGAGCTTTCTTCCGCGCATGGTGCACCTGCAGGACGAGCCCATCGCGGACCCGGTGTGCGTGCCGGTCTACTACGTGTCGGAGCTGGCGCGGCGCAACGGGGTCACGGTCTGCCAAGTGGGCGAGGGGGCGGACGAGCTGTTCTGCGGGTACCCGGCGTGGCAGGTGTTCCTGCGGCTGCAGGGATACGACGACCTGCCGGTCCCTTCGGCGTTCAAGCGGCTGGGGCTGGCGGGGCTTCGCGCGGCGGGCAGGGCGCACTCGCCGGCGTACGAGTACCTGCGGCGCGGCGCGGAGGGGGTGCCGGTGTTCTGGGGGGGCGCGGAGGCGTTCACCGAGACTCACAAGCACGACCTGCTTTCGCCGCGGCTGCGCGCGCACTTCGCGGGGCGCTCGTCGTGGGAGGCGCTGCAGCCCATCCGCGACCGCTTCGAGTCGGCGGCGTGGGAAACGTCGCACCTGAACTGGATGACGTACCTGGACCTGCGCTTTCGCCTCCCCGAGCTGCTGCTGATGCGGGTGGACAAGATGAGCATGGGGGTGAGCCTGGAGGGGCGGGTGCCGTTCCTGGACCACAAGTTCGTTGAGCTGGCCATGAGCATCCCGTCCGAGGCCAAGACGCGCGACGGCAACCTGAAGCGCCTGCTCAAGCAGGCGGTGCGGGGGGTGATCCCGGACGAGATGATCGACCGTCCCAAGCAGGGGTTCGGGGTGCCGGTGCACGAGTGGTTCCTGCAGGCGCTGGGCGACCGCGTGCGCGCCGAGGTGATGGAGTTCACCGAGCGCACGGACCTGCTGGACCGGGCGGCGGTGGAGCGCACGCTGGCGGCCGGAAACGCGCTGCACGGCTGGTACCTGCTGAACCTGGCGCTCTGGCACAAGCAGTACGTGGCGGTCTGACGCCGCGCGTCGGAGCGGTGTCCGCGCGGCTTCCGGCGCCGGGACCGGGTCGCGCCGGGATGGGGTGACGCACGGGATGGGCGGACGGCGGGTGCGTCATCCGGGTCCCGCGCGATACCGACGCAGGCAGGGACGCGCATCGGGTGGAGGCATCCGCAGGATTCCGCCACGGACGCGGGTGGGGTCCGGGGAGGGATTGCCATGCATGCCGCGAGGAACCTCGTGCCGGCATGGGGGGCTGGACGGGTACACGCCAACCGCGCATCCGAGGCGCGGGGGATCGTGGACGAAGGTGTGACCGGACGTTTGCACAAAGGACCAT
>DASQZE010000152.1:0-3766 GCA_035638875.1 Longimicrobium sp. | reverse complement strand
CGATTCAGGAACTCGAAGACGTGCTCGCCCATCGCTGCTGTCAGATGACGGAGATGCAGGATCTCCTGCGAGGGCTCACCTTCTACCACTGGTGGCCCTCGACGCTCAACTGAATGCGAGTTCTTTATCCGGATTTGGTATTAGCCGCTCCGGCCCAGGCCGCGCCCCGCTGCACCGTCTTTTGCGCACGGTCTCCGCGCACCATTTCCGCGCGCGGTCTCCACGATGTGGCTCGGCGGACGCCCGTGCACCGTCTCTGCGCTCCGTCGCGATCGCGGCTTCGCGGCCCCCCCTCGTCCTCCGCCCGCCGCACGACCTCCCGTCCGCTGCACGACCATATCCCACCGTCGATCCGCACCCGCATCCCCCCAAACGCAAACGGGGCGGCACCGCTGCCGCCCCGCTCGCATCCATCCACCCTGATCTGCCGATCCGCTTACACGTCGT
This sequence comes from Longimicrobium sp., assembly GCA_035638875.1. Lineage (GTDB taxonomy): Bacteria > Gemmatimonadota > Gemmatimonadetes > Longimicrobiales > Longimicrobiaceae > Longimicrobium. The sequence continues at coordinate 3,319 of DASQZE010000152.1, read as the reverse complement.
CGTTCAGCAGCTCGTCCACGGAGTCCGGGCCCTCGTCCTCCTCCAGGAAGTCGTCCGGCTCGTCGCCCGCGTCCTCGTCGTCGTCCGTCTCGATCCCCAGCGCCTCCTCCAGGGCCGTGCTGTCCACGACCTCCTGGCCCTCGGGGACCACGTCCAGGATGGGCAGCGGCTCCTCGTCCTCGCTCACCACGCGCGCCACGTCCATCACCGCGTCCTTGGCGCCCAGGTTGATGAGCCGCACCCCCTGCGTGTTGCGGCCGATGATGCGGATCTGGTCCACCGGCGTGCGGATGATGACACCCTGCCGGGTGATCATCATCAGCTCGTCGCCGGGGTGCACCTCCTTCATGGCCACCACCCGCCCCGTCTTGTCGCCCGTGCGCAGGTTGATGACGCCCTTGCCGCCGCGGCGCTGGCAGCGGTACGCCTCCAGGGCCGTGCGCTTGCCCATCCCCAGCTCGCTCACCACGAGCAGCGACGAGCCCGCCTTGGTCACCACCATCCCGATCACCACGTCGTCGCCCATGAGCGTAATGCCGCGCACGCCCGTGGTGGCGCGCCCCATCTCGCGGACGTTGCCCTCCTCGAAGCGGATGGCCATGCCGTCGCGCGTGGCCAGCACCACGTCGCAGGCGCCGTCCGCCGGCTGCACGCTGATGAGCTCGTCGCCCTCCAGCACGTTCATGGCGTTCAACCCCACGCGGCGCGGGTTGCCGTACGCCGCCAGCGACGTCTTCTTGATCACGCCCTTGCGCGTCACGAAGATGAGCGAGCGGTCGTGGCGGAACTCCCGCACGGGCACCAGCGCCGCGAGCTTCTCGTCGCTGGCGATGTTGATCAGGTTCACCACCGGCTTGCCCCGCGAGTTGCGCGAGCCCACGGGGATCTCGTGCACCTTGAGCCAGTAGCACTGGCCGTCGCGCGTAAAGAACATCAGGTAGTCGTGGGTGTTGGCCAGGAACAGGTGCTCCACCCAGTCCTCTTCCTTGGTCTTCATCCCCTCGATCCCGCGCCCGCCGCGCGACTGCGCCCGGTAGGTGTCGCTCGGCACGCGCTTGATGTAGCCGCTGTGCGACACGGTGATCACCATCTCCTCGTCGGGGATCAGGTCCTCGATGGAGAAGGACCCCGTCATCCCCAGGATCTCCGTGCGCCGCTCGTCGCCGTACTTGTCGGCGACCTCGGTGAGCTCGTCCTTGATGATCCCCCGGCGGCGCTCCTCGTTGCCCAGGATGTCCGTCAGGTCGGCGATGGTGGCGCGCACCTCGCCCAGCTCCGACTCCAGCTGCTCGATCTCCAGCCCCGTAAGGCGCGCCAGGCGCATGTTCAGGATGGCGTCGCTCTGCCGGTCGCTCAGGCCAAAGCGCGTGCGCAGGGCCCCGCCCGCCTCGGCCGTGGTGTCGCTGCCGCGGATGATGGCGATCACCTCGTCGATGTGGTCGACGGCGATCTTGAGCCCTTCCAGGATGTGCTCGCGCTCGCGCGCCTTGCGCAGCTCGTACTCGGCGCGGCGGCGCACCACCTGGTGGCGGTGCTGCACGAAGTGGTACAGCATCTCGCGCAGCCCCATCACCTTGGGCACGCCGCCGGACAGCGCCAGCATGATCACGCCAAAGGTGCTCTGCAGCTGCGTGTGCTTGTACAGCTGGTTGAGCACGATGTGGGGGATGGCGTCGCGCTTGAGGTCGATGACCACGCGGATGCGCCGGTCGCTCTCGTCGCGCAGGTCCGAGATCCCCTCGATCTTCTTGTCGCGCACGAGCTCGGCAATGTGCTCGATGACGCGCGACTTGTTCACCTGGAACGGCACCTCGGTGATGATGATGCGCTCGCCGCCGCGGCCGCCGTCCTTTTCCTCGATCTCCGCCCGCGCCCGCAGCACCACGCGGCCGCGTCCCGTCTCGTACGCCTCCGTGATGCCGTCGCGCCCGTAGATCACCCCGCCCGTGGGAAAGTCGGGCCCGCGCACGAACTGGTGCAGGTCCTCCCAGGTGGCGTCGGGGTTGTCGATCAGGTGCACGCAGGCGTTCACCACCTCCCGCAGGTTGTGCGGGGGGATGTTGGTGGCCATGCCCACCGCGATCCCGCTGCTGCCGTTCACCAGCAGGTTGGGAAAGCGCGACGGGAGCACGCGCGGCTCCGTGAGCCGGTCGTCGTAGTTGGGGGCGAAGTCGACGGTTTCCTTGTCGATGTCCGCCAGCAGCTCGCCGGCCAGGGGCGCCAGGCGCGACTCCGTGTACCGGTACGCCGCCGCCGCGTCGCCGTCGATGCTGCCGAAGTTGCCCTGCCCGTCGATGAGCGGGTAGCGCAGGGAGAAGTCCTGCACCATGCGCACGAGCGCGTCGTACACGGACGAGTCGCCGTGCGGGTGGTACTTGCCCAGCACGTCGCCCACCACCGTCGCGCACTTCTTGTACGGGCGCGTGGGCACCAGGCCGGCCTCCTGCATGGCGTACAGGATGCGGCGGTGCACCGGCTTGAGTCCGTCGCGCACGTCCGGCAGCGCGCGCTGCACGATGACGCTCATCGAGTAGTCGATGAACGATTCGCGCATCTCGTCTTCGATGAGCCGCGGCAGGACGCGCGAAAGGGTCGCGCCCGGCTCGATGGGCTCGTCGCCGTCGTCCTGCCCGGGCGTATCGGGCGTGAAGTCGTCGGACATCTATGCTCTGGGAACCGTCAGGGAAGTCGTTGCCTTGAGCGCGTTTAGGCGCCGCGGATGTACTACCCCGCAAGGGCGGTCCGGTGCCCCGCGAACGGGGGCGTGATTGGGCCGACAAAGTACGCTGCGGACGCCGTTTCCGCCAGCCCGCGCGTGCATACGCGCGTACGCCGCGCGCGTGCAAGATTCCCGCGCCCGTGCGTGGCAGCCGAAACCGAGCGCGTACGAAAACGCCCGCGGACGCATGGGTCCGCGGGGCGCAGCAGGGTGCCGTTACGCGCGCGTAGCGAGTCGTCGCTCCAGGTCGCGCCGCTCCCGCCGCGTGAGCGGCGGGCCCGAGTTCTCTGGCCCGTCGTAGTTGCGCAGGTACTCGAGCGTTTCGGGCGACATTGACGCGAAGTACCGGGGCGCACTCCGCATGCGGCGAACCCCCTCCTCGACAAATGCCGGATCGTCCCAATCCATGATCCAGTAAAGGAGGTTCTTGAAGAACCCTGGCTTGCGCTTCGCGCCCCTCCATCCGGGAAGGGCTGTGGTCTCCGTCGTCATGGTCCAATCTCCTTTTCGCAGTGTACCGGCAGGTTTCCCTTCCAAGCTACCTCAAACCCATGCTCTTCGTAGTACGGCAGCAGGTTGCGATCCGGGGCACGAAGCCGA
>DASQZE010000151.1:0-17275 GCA_035638875.1 Longimicrobium sp. | reverse complement strand
CGCCGCCGGGCCGGCCGGTGCCGTCCCGGCGGCGCCCGCGGCCCCCGGCACCCCCGCCGCCAGGCCGACGGCGGCGGAGGCGGCCAATCAGGACCGCGCCGCGCAGATCCTGTCGCAGGCGGAGGCCGCGGCCAACGGCGTGCGCTCGCTGGAGGCGGACTTTACGCAGACCATGACGGTGCCGCTGCTCAACCAGACGCAGCGCAGCACGGGCAAGCTGTTCCAGCGCAAGCCGGACCGCTTTCTCATGCGCTTCAGCGACCCCGCGGGCGACCTGATCGTGGCGGACGGGCGCCACTTCTGGCTGTACTATCCCAGCGCGGACCGCACGCAGGTCATCCGCACCAGCATTGCCGAGGGCGGCGAGGCGGTCGACCTGCAGGCGCAGTTCCTCTCCAACCCCAACCAGCGCTTCGTGAGCACGGTCGCGGGCGAGGAGAGCGTGGGGGGGCGCCCGGCGCACGTGCTCACGCTGGTGCCGCGCGGCGCGTCGCCGTACCGCATCCTCAAGGTGTGGGTGGACAAGGAAGACCACCTCGTCCGCCGCTTCGAGATCACGGAGGAGAACGAGTCCGTGCGCCGGGTGGAGCTGCGGAACCTGCGCACCAACCACGCGCTGGCCAACTCGCTCTTCACCTTCACGCCTCCCGAGGGCGCCCAGGTGTTCGACCAGTAGCGCGTCGGTGGATGGATGATGTCAGCGAGGCCGCTCCCCGACCCGGGAGCGGCCTCGTTCGCGTGTGGACGGGACTGGACTCGGTCGTGATGATTGGCCACTTTGGTGCAGAGCCAACCATCACGGACGAGGGATGATTCGATGGAGATCCGGCCCATCAACAACGAAGCAGATTACAGGGCCGCACTGGCTCTGGCCGACGCGCTGTTCGATGCGGAGCCAGGCACCCAGGACGGCGATCACCTCGACGTCCTCATCACGCTGATCGAGGCCTACGAAGATCGCCACTGGCCCATCGACGCACCGGATCCGATCGGTGCGATCCGCGTCCGCATGGCGGAGAAGAACCTTCGTGCGCGCGACCTGGAGGAGATGATCGGCTCCCGCGGGCGCGTGTCGGAGATCCTCACTCGCAAGCGTCCGCTCACACTGCCGATGATCCGACGCCTGAGCAAAGGGTTGGGCATCCCTGCCGAGGTGCTTATCCAGGAAATCCGGCAGTTTCCCTCGCCGCGGTTCCCTGGCAGCCCAGCGGCTTTGAATCGCAAATCCGCACCAGACCTGGAGCAGAACGACGAGCAGTGAAGCAGTGTCGTACCCAGCGGACGCCGAAGCCGCGCGGTCGCCTCGACAACAAGCTGGACCCTGCAGCAAGGCCGATCTCCGATCTGGGAGCGGCCTCGTTCGCGTCTGGTGGGACTGGACCCGGTCGTGATGATCGGACACAATGGTGCAGCGTCGACCGACAGGAAACCCGAGATGAGGCAATGGGATGGGGCGATGAAGTCCATCGAGAACGAGGCGGACTACAAGGCCGCGCTGGAACAGGCGGATGCGCTGTGGGACGCGGAGCCCGGCACGCCGGACGGCGATCGGTACGAGGCGCTGGTGGAGCTGATCGAGGCGTACGAGGACATCCACTGGCCCCTCGACGAGCCGGACACGGAAGCCAACGAAGCGCAGGATCGCTGATTCGCCGCGTCGATCACGGGGGATCTTGACCGCGAGGCTGCGGCGTCACGCGGCCAGGTACAGGTCCGGCTCGTGGTGGCAGTGGTAGCAGACCAGGTGGTGCGGCGACCCGATCTTGCTGCCCAGCTTGAGGTCCAGGGGCTGCTGGCAGCGCGGGCAGGCCCCGTTGAACTCCATCACCCGGTAGCGGCCGCGCCAGCTGCGGTGCGTCATCACCGCGCCGAACAGGAACGGCATGGCGGTCATGAACGGATCGAAGATGGTGATGAGGAACGTCACCGTCGTGCCGCCGATCCACAGCGCCGCGTACACCAGCGTCCGGTAGAACCGTGCCACGCGCGAGTACCGCTCCACGATGAGCCGCGCCGGGGCGTCGCGGTGGCCGGGGAGAACGAGCCAGGCGGTGGGGCGGTTGGTGGCAGGGGATGTCATCGGCAGGCGCGCATGTTTTCGGGGGATGATAAACCCGGTACAGCATTCTCCCTGCATGATGCGTCTGCGCGCTCCCCACACCAATCGGAGAGAATGCGGACGCTCCGTCGGGGTTTGCCCCACGCGCGGGAGGCGCAGCGTAGGCGGCGGTTGATGGCGATCGACCAGCCCAGTCCGGGCAAAGCGAATGAATTCGCCGCAACGAACACACGAAGTCCGCCTGCGCGGACTGCCGCGTCTCGTCCGTTGCCAGCCATCCGATCCACGCCTATCCCTGTATCGTTCCGGTCGTTGAACCTCCGCCACGTCCGCACTTATCGCACTTATCGCACTTATCGCACTTATCGCTCGTTCGCACTTTCGCACTGCCCATGTCCGCACCCACCTCCTTCCATCCCGCCACCAGCCTGGACGAAGTCGTCAGCCGGCTGGACGACGTGATCGCACGCTCGCGGCGCACCAACGACCGGCTGGGCTTCTTTGCCTGCCTGTACCGCTCGGTGACGGTGCGGGTGGGCCAGGGGATCGCTGCGGGACGCTTTCAGGACGGGCCGCGGATGGAGCGGCTGGACGTCATCTTCGCCAATCGCTACCTGGCCGCGCTGGATTCCTACCAGTCGGGCCGCCGGCCCACCAAAAAGCTGGACGGTGGCGTTCGAGGCCGCGCGGGGAAGCAGCCTGCTCATTCTGCAGCACCTGCTGCTGGGGATGAACGCGCACATCAACCTGGACCTGGGCATCGCCGCCGCGCAGACGGCGCCCGGGCGCGACCTGCCGGGGCTGCAGCACGACTTCCGCGAGATCAGCCGCCTGCTGGGCGAGATGCTGGACGACGTGCAGGACCGCATCGCCCGCGTGTCGCCTTGGATGGGCGTGCTGGACCGCATCGGCCTGCGCACGGACGAGGAGATCTGCACGTTTTGCCTGGGCGGATCGCGCGACCTGGCGTGGAAGTCGGCGCAGTGCTTCGCCAGCGTGGGCGCCGCGCGGCTGCCGCATGAGATCAACACGCTGGACAACGTCGTCGCCGGCCTCGCGTCGCCCATCCGCACGCCGGGCCTCTTCCTGCGCCCCGCGCTCACGGCCATCCGCCTGCGCGAGCCGCGCGAGGTCGCGCCCGTGCTCGACGCGATGAGTGCGTGAGGGAAGTGCGTGAGTGCGTGAGTGCGTTAGTGCGTTAGTGCGAAAGTGCGGGAGTGCGGGAGTGCGGACGGAGTGCGGAAGGAAATCAGGAGTGGATCGATCGGCATCGCGACGGAGGAGGAGAACCTGTGCAGGCCGCTCACGCACAGATACGACCGATCCCCCGGCGTGATCGTGCGCCGGGGGACCGGATCCGTGGGAGAAGACGCGAGCTGGCCGCGAAGCTCAGTCGATGATCGTTACGCAGCTCTCGCCGATCTGCCGGTCGATGATCCAGACCTCGCCGTCGCCCCAGTAGATGATGGTGCGTTCCCAGATCGGGTCGCACTCCCTGCCACCGCCGACCGTCTGCGCCGTGCCGGGAGCCGTACTGATGGAAAGCAGCGCGACCGCCATGGATGCCGCAGCAACAGCCCGTCTGAAGAGCGTCATGGGTCCTCTTGGTGTATGTTTCCGGACGGTTGTGGGTAGTCTCTGCACGTTACCCGTGGTATTCCCACAGGTCAAGGATCATGATCTCCCGGTGCATTGGCCGGCCGCGGGATTGTTGATGACGAAGCCCGGCCGCTCGCTGCAGCGGCCGGGCTTTTCGCGCCCACGGCGGTCCCTGGTGACGCGGCCGGGGCGGGGGCGTCAGGTTCCGGGGCTCGAAACGTTTATGTGCGGGACCGTGTAAGCCGCTGGGTAGCAGTTGGTTGCAGCCGATCGCGACGTCGCCGCCGCGACCGGGAACGTGCTGGCGGCGCGCCGGTGAACCTGCGACGAGAAATCTTCCGTACGGGATGCGGCGGGACCGGGGAACGGCCCCTCGCGCCAGCGTGTATCCGGTGCGTGCCCCCGATGCGGAGCGGGGGAAAACGAGGGAACAGGATTCTGCGATGAAGCTGGCTTTGTTCGATTTCGTGCTGGTGCTGGCGATGCTGTGCCTGGGCGGGCTGCTGGTGGAAGGCGGGCTGTCGTTCTACCGCCGCATGCGCCGCCGGCGGGTGAGCCGCGGCGGCGCCGTGGGTGTGGTGGTGGACCGCCACGGGCGCGTGCTGGGCACGTACCTGGACCCGTTCAGCCACCCCTGGCGCGCCGCCCGCATGCACGGGGCCGGTTCCGTGTGGAGCCCCGCCGGTAGCTGGGGCGAGGTCGTGAACACGTGGGAGGGCTTCGGCGAGACGGAAGAGGAGGCCGCCACCTCCGCCAACCGCCTGCGGCGCCGCCACCTTCAGCTGTTCGGGCTTCTGCACCCCGAGGAGGACGAGAAGCCCGAAGACAACATGCTGACCCCGCCGTTCGCCTGACCGCGCGGCGGATGGACATCGAAAGCGCGACCGGCCACCCGCCGGGCGCGCTTGTTCGTTGGGAGATCCAGACAAGTTTCCGGAGACGCAAAACGGATCGAACGCCGGCCCCGAGCCGAGCGAATGAATTCGCCGCTTCGCCGCAACGACCACACGAAGTCCGCCTGCGCGGACTGTCCGTTGCGGGCGAATGCCACGCCGGCACGGGTTCCGCGGGGGAATGATCAACCTCCCCCAGGGTTTTGGGGGAGGTCGCGAGGAACGAGCGGGTGGGGGCGCCCGCCGGAGATCCGCTCCCATGCTCGAACGCCGTTCTCTCGTGACCCGAGCGAATGAATTCGCCGCAACGAACACACGAAGTCCGCCTGCGCGGACTGTCCGTTGCGGGCGAGTGCCACGCGGGCACGAGTTCCGAGGGGGATAGCACCTCCCCCAGGATCGGGCCCAGGATCGGGGGAGGTCGCGAGGATTCGAGCGGGTGGGGGCGCCGGAGGTCCGCTCCCATGCTCGAATGCCGTCCTCTCCCTCCCCCGCGCAGTTTGCGGGGGAGGGTCGGGGAGGGGGGCGCTCCGCTGCCGGCGCGACCCATCCATCCGCTTCGACCTCCTGCCCGCGATCAGAACTGGTTCGCGAAGCTCACCCACAGCCGCTCGTTGAACCGCGCGATCCATCCCCGCTTCGCCCACTCCTCGCAGGTGATCTCCTTCGCCTTTTCCAGGTCCTTCAGGAACGTCTCCCGCACCTGCGTGCCGAACCCGCCGTCCAGGATGCCGATCACCCCCTCCTGGTTCAGCTCCTTGGAACGGATGTCCATGTTGGCGGACCCCAGGATGCTCCACACCCCGTCCACCACCAGCGTCTTGGTGTGCAGCATGGTCGGCTGGTACTCGTAGATGCGCACGCCCGCATCCAGCAGCGAGCGAAAGTACGCCTGCCCCGCCCACCGCACGATGCGGGCATCCGTGAGCTTGCTGGGCAGCAGCAGCCGCACGTCCACCCCATCCCGCGCGCGCTCCTCCAGCACCCGCAGCGTGTTCACGTCCGGGACGAAGTACGCGTTGGCCATGTAGATGGAGTCGCGCGCGCACGCCAGCGAGATCAGGAAGAACACCCGCAGGGGATGCGACACGCTCGCCGGCGAGCTGATGACGTTCACGTGACGCGACAGCTCCTCGCCGCCCGGCTGGTCGTCCGCTGGGTTGGAAGGATAGTACTCGTCGCCGATCAGGATCTCGCCCGTGGTGTTGGCCCACAGCTGCGTGAAGGACGACTGCAGGTTGGTCGCCAGGCAGCCGCGCACCTCCACCATCACGTCGCGCCAGTGGTCCTCGTCCTGGGCGTGGCCCAGCCACTTGTCGCCGATGGCCGCGCCCCCCGTGAAGGCCGTCTCGCCGTCGATGACGATGGCGCGGCGGTGGTTGCGCTTGTACACCGCCAACAGCTTCCCGAATCGGACGGGCCCGAAGAAGTGGACGACGCCGCCCGCGTCCTGCAGCGCCTTCATCTTTTCCATGGGCGCCTTGTGCGCGCCAAAGCCGTCCAGCAGCAGCCGCACCTGCACGCCCGCCTGCGCCCGCTCCGTCAGCGCGGCGATCATCTGGTCCGACGCCGTGCCGTCTTCCCAGATGTAGACCATGAAGTTGACGCTGTGCCTGGCCTTGCGGATGGCCTCCACGAAGGCGGGAAAAATCTCTTCGCCGTTGTTGAGCAGGCGGGCCGAGCCGCCGCGCATGAGGGGCGCGTTCACGGCGCCGGAGACGGCCATCATGAACGCCTCGCTCCCCACGGGCGGGCGGGCCACCAGGGCCATCCGCGCCGGCCGGTCCAGTCCGAAGAAGAGGGTCAGGATGACGGTGATGAGGGCGATGACGCCCAGGGTGGCCAGCACCAGCAGCCAGGCCGGGTATTGCGAGAAGAAGTCGCTCATGTGCGGAGTGGACGGGCAGCGTGTGGGAACCCATCCCCCGGAATGCAAACGCCCGGCCGAAGCGAATATCGGCCGGGCGTCGGGGCCCGTGCGGCGGGGCGGTCCTCAGACCGCCGGCGGGTCCGTGCGGCGGGTGTAGAGCGATGCCGCGGGATCCGCGGGAAAGGGCGGCGCGGGGGGTGCGGGCGCGGCCACGGCGGCTTCCCCGCCCCGCTCCCGCACCACGACCGTCTCCACGATCTTGTCGTGGATCATCTGCCGGTTGCGGTCCCAGTACACCTGCGCGAACCCCAGCAGCCCCGTCACCAGGCCGGCCGCGTATCCGCCGAAACGCTCGAACGAGCTCAGCCAGGTCAGCGGGCGGCCGTCCAGCCGCACCACGCGCACGCCCAGCAGCCGCTTGGCGGGCGTCTGCCCCTTCCACAGCGCCACGAACGCCGTGAAGTACAGCCCCGTCCACCCGAAGCCGATGCCCAGGTCTTCCAGAAAGTGCAGCAGCGACGCCATCATCCCGCGGTTCTGCAGCTCTTTCAGCTCCTTCGCCGTGGCCTTTTGCTCGCCGCGGGCTTCGCGCACCTCGCCGCGCAGGTGGTCCAGGCTGTCGCGCGCCAGGGCCGACGCCACCTGCGGCCGGAGCACCCGCGCCGCGGCCGTGTCGCCCGCCTGCACGGCTGCCGCGTAGGCGCGGGCCAGCGAATCGGGCGAGACGGCCGGCGCGCCCGGGGCCTGCCGCGGGGCCAGGGTTGACTGGATGATGCCGCCCAGCCACTTCTGCCGCTGCTCGTCCTCGTTCTCGAACAGGTCGCGCAGGGATTCGCCCACGTCCTCGTCGCTCATCCCCGACTTGCGAAAGCCGGCGGCGAGCTCGCCCATCCGCCGCCGGGCCTCGGCCTCGTCCGTGGTGCGCTGCAGGGCCAGCACGTGCCCGGGAATTGCCAGCCCCTGCCCCGCCGTCATCTCCCGCGCGCCGCCGCGGGCATCGCCCGACATCACCTGCACGCGCGTGTCGAGCGCGTTGCGGATTGCCCCCGCGCCCTTGCCCCACACGCTGGTGGCGACGATGAACAGGATGAGCGCGCCGCACGCCCGCACGCTCAGCCGCACCATCCGCCCCACGGGGCGCGTGGCCGTGCCGGTGAGCCTGCCCGCCGCGCGGAACGCGAACCACGCCGCCGCCAGCCCCAGCAGGACGGCGCCGCCGGCCTTGACCAGGATGCTGACGATGAGCAGGTCCAGCAGCATGGCCGCCAGCCGGCGCGCGGGGCGGGCCAGCGGCTGGCCCACGAGCGACGGGTGTACCGAGAACGCGTCGGGGGTGATGAAGTAGCTGGCGTTGCTGCGCATCGTCTTGCGGACGGGGGTAATGCGGTGCCGGCAGAGGGCCGGCGCGTGCGGAGGTGACTACGGGAGGAGTGCGCCGGGAGATTCCGAAGCAATACCCAAAGGTAAGGAATGGAAGCACTTGCGTCCAGTGCGGACGGATCGGAGCGGCACGCTGAAACGCACGGGCCGTCCGGAGGAAATACGAGACGGGGGACGAGCCGCGCCCGTCCCCCGCCATCGCTTCGTCCCGCCCCGCACGTCGCATCCTCGGGCCGGCGTGCCGTCCGCGTGCTACGGGACGGGTGGGGTGCCGTTCGCGGCAGCCATCATGGCCGGTTCCGCCTTTTCATCCGTCTTCGCGTCCGTCTTCCCATCGGCCTCCCCATCCGTCTTCCCATCACCTTCTCCCTGGGGCATACCTGCGCCGGGAGCCACGGCCTGCGTGCCTGTCTGCGTGCCTGTCTGCGGCTTCGTGGACGGCGCCTGGGACGGCGTCGGCGTTTGCGTAGCGGACGCAGGCGTCACGGTCGTCTGGGTGGACGAGGCCGGCGTGGCCTGTGCGCCGGGCGCGGCATCCTTGCGGCCGGGCCAGGGGATCCGCCCGCCTTCCACGGCCACGCGCACCGTGTCGATCCCCAGCTTGGCCCCGAATCCCCAGAGCACGGCCAGCAGGTAGTCCTGCATGGTGCCAAAGCCGAACGCGTCCAGGTACAGCTCGTTGAAGCCCGTGAGCACCGCCACCGTCGTCGTGACCAGCAGGTAGCCCAGGTCGCTCAGCTGCCGTCCCTGCCGGGCGCGCCGCTCGCGCTCGCCGGGGTCCACGGACGACACGACGCCCCACGCCCATACCATCTTGCTTCCGTTGCGGAACGGGATGGGCACCCCCACGGACGCGATCTCGCGCTTGAGCAGGCGCGCCTGCGCCGCGTCCGCCGCCGAAGCCGGGGCAGACGCGCGCGAAGCCTCCTGGCCCGCGGACGCAGCGTCGCCACGCCCCAGCATCGTGTTCACCATCCGCCGCGCGAACGCGGGCCGCACCGCGCCCAACCGGGCCTCCACGGTGTGCAGCGTCGCCGCGACCGCGTCCACTTCCTGCGCATCCGTGGCGGCGAAGAGCGCCTGCACGGCCTTGTCGACAGCGCGGCCCGCCTCCGCCTGCGCCGCCACCTTGGAGCCAGGCACGGCGCCCGCGTCGCGCAGGCTCAGCGCCCCGTCCGCCACCTCGCCCCAGGACGTGACCAGACGGCAGCTCGCCTCCACCTCCTGGTGCACGGGTCCGAGCTCCGCCGTGGTGAGCGCACGGCCGGCGAAGCGCTCTTCCGCGTCGCGGAGCACCTCCGGGAGGCCGGGGTCACCCCGGTGAAGACGCGCGGCTACGTCTGCCCCGTGGTCGAGCTCCGCGCGCAGATCCTGGAGCAGGTGCAGGAACTTCTTCCAGGTGATGACCTTCTTTTCACACTCGTCCAGCTCCGCGCGCAGCTTCTCGTTCTCGGCGCTGCCGGGCTCCAGGGGCGTGCGGTCGCGGGCGTGGCGGCGGATGCGAAGGTCAATGCGGTGCAGGTCCCTCGGCAGCGCCGCGTCCACTTCATACGGATGCTTTCCATCCTGGGGCCGGTCCAGCGCGCGGAACGCCACGTCCGTCGCCTCTATGGTGGACACCAGCCGCGCCCGCGTCTCTTCCAGCTCCAGCACCGCGCGGCGGGTGCGCACGTAGGCGCGCAGCCAGGTGCTCAGCAGCACGCCGAAGAGCAGGGCCATCACCACATACGGCCAGTCGTGCGTCACCCGCACCCGCAGGTCCACGTTGCCGGTACCTCCCACGGAGGCCAGGCTGATGGTGCCGCGGTACTCGCCCGGGTAGTCCAGGCTGGTGAAGTCCAGCGCGAGCTTTGCCGGTGCGCCGGGCCCGCCGGCCTTCAAGGGCGTTCCCTTCCACCAGACCAGCGCGCCGTCTACCCGGTCCTTTTCATACAGCACGCCCAGCATCCGCCGCTGGAGCGTATCCCCCTCGCGAACCTCGCCGGAGAGCAGCGGGGGCGACCCCGTGATGGCCAGCGGCAGCTCGCTGTCGCGGATGCAGGGGCCCATCACGTGCCGCAGGAACCCGGGAAGGATGCCGGTGCCCGGCGCCCGATGGTCCGGCGCACACCGCAGCTCCGCGTGCTCCGACGCCCCGGCCCGCGCCCGGGCGAAGGGCGCGAACTTGAACACCTGCGTGGTCCACTCGGCGGTCATGGGGGTGATGGACGCCGGGTCCGGCACCGTCACCAGCACGAGGCGGCGAGCCAGCGCCGTGCTGTCCGCCGTCTCCGCGACCAGGTAGCCCCGGTAGTCACCGGGCCGGGGAGGCACGGACTCCTCGGCCGGCTTCAGCACCACGTTCGCGATCCCGGGCCACGGGCCCGCTCCCCTGCGCACGGGCGTGAGCGCCGCGGGCGCGGCAAGCACGCGGCTCAGTGGCAGTTCGCCCGACGAGTCCACCACGGCCAGCCGCACCTGCCGCGCCGTGGGCGAGGGGTTCCGCAGCAGTACGCTGGGATGCAGGCGCAGCTCCGCCAGTGTGAGCTTGAGGTCCGTGAGCTCCTGGAAGCGGAACGCCGTGTCAACGACCGGCGGAGTGGGCGGCTTTTCCCGGATGAGGTGCTGGGCCTTGACCTCCGACACCTCCTCCAGCGACGGGGCCGGGGGTGGCTCTACCTGGCCGCAGGCGGCGGCGGACAGCGCGACGAGGGCTGGAAGCAGACGCGGCGCGGAATGAAGGATTCGCATGATCGGGCAAGGTGCTGCGAGGAACTGCGGCCGGGCGGAGGTGCCCGTGGAGAACGACCTGCGGCGATCGGATGGATGCTGTGGGGTCCTGCACGAATGGTATTCCAGCTGCTCGATGGAGACAATACTTTTCTCCGCCTCGACTTCGTCTCCGCCTCACCCCCGCATGCACCGAAAGGCGATCACGCGCCACGGGCCGCCCGCCGCGCCGCGCGCCTCGGCGGTCACGCGAAAGCCGGCGCGGGCGAGCGCATCCGCCATCTCGCCGCGCGCGTACATCCGCCGATAGCCCGCGCGGGCCAAGCGCATCCAGGCGTTCAGCAGGCGCATGGGGAGCGGATCGCGATGCCAGTCCAGCAGCAGGAGCTCGCCGCCGGGACGCAGCACGCGCCGGATCTCCGCGAGTCCGGCGTCCGGATCGCGCCAGTCGTGCAGCGTGCTGGCGGAGACCGCCGTGTCGAACGCGCCGCCCGCGAACGGCAGCGCCTGCGCCGTCGCCGCCAGCACCCCGCTCTGGATCGCCGATGCGCGCAGCTTCTCCCGCGCCACCCGCAGCATCGCCGGTGCGGGGTCGATGCCGGTGTAGCCATCGACCCGCGCGCCGGAATCCGCGAGCAGGGGCAGCAGGTTGCCCGTGCCGCATCCCACATCGAGCACACGGCCGAGCGCCCGCCCCGCGACCCACGGCCGCAGCAGCGCCAGGCTCCCGGCGTTGTAGCGCGCCCAGCGGCGGTCGTACTCCGCCGCGCCGCGGGCGTATTCGTCGGGGATGTCGGCCACGGCGCGCTGTGGGGGAAAGAATGGGGATGCCGGGCTCGGGCCGGGCGAATGAATTCGCTGCAACTACCACACGAAGTCCGCCTGCGCGGACTGCCGATCCCTGCACCGGAACAGGCTTCCGCGGCGACGGCAATCATCCGACGTGCAGTCCGCGAAGGCGGACTTCGCGATTTTCCAGCGGCGAATTCATTCGCTCCGGGTCCCCGCCTGCGGCCAATCTATGTCGCCGCGGATACGCTGACCCCCGCACGCAAACAGGCCGAACACCCGCCTCGCGAGCATCCGGCCTGCCGTCGTCATCCATCCACCCGCGCGTCCTACATCCGCTTGTACGACGGGCCGCTGCCGCCCTCGCGGGGGGTCCAGCGCGGGCCGATGGCATCCGTCGCCTTGCAGTCGATGCAGTTGGGCGCGTTCACCACCAGCTTGTCGCCGTTCAGCTCGTACACGCCGGCCGGGCACATGTGCACGTACAGCTCGGCCACGTCCTTCGGCACGTCCTGGCCCACGATCAGGTGCGACGGGATGTCGTCGCGGGTCTGGTTGCCGCTCTTGAACACCGCGTCGACCTTGCTGAACGTCAGCTTGCCGTCCGGCACGAACGGCGCCGCGGGCGTGACCTGCCGCTCCACGTCGGCGTCGGCGTGCATGTCGATCTTGCCGCCGAACAGCCTGCCGCCGCTGATGGTCATCAGCCCCGCCTTGAAGCCGCCCACGAAGAAGCCGTCCTTGAACGCCAGCCGCTGGTTGCGGCTCTTGTGCAGGTCGTCGCGGACGTAGCTGCCTTCCAGCATGCGGTCGTAGGCGGAGAGCGCGCCGGCGCTCACGTCGCCCTTCTTGAGGCCCTCGAAGATGGCGCGGGCGGCGTACATGCCGCTCTGCATGGCGTAGTGGATGCCCTTGAGCGAGGGTACGTCCACCAGGCCGAGCGTGTCGCCCACGAGCATCATGCCGTCGCCGCTCTTGCGCTGCGGCAGGGCGTACCACCCGCCTTCGGGGATGGTCTTGGCGCCCCACTCCACCATCTCGCCCCCCTCCAGGTACTTTCGGAAGAGTGGATGCAGCTTCATCCGCTGCAGCAGCTGGTGCACGTCCAGCGTGGTCTGCCGGTAGTCCAGCCCGATGACGAGGCCGATGGCCACGAGGTTGGGCTCCAGCGGGTACAGGAAGCTGCCGCCGAACGCGTCGCGCGGCAGGGGCCAGCCCAGCGTGTGGATGATGCGGTCCAGCGGCTCCTTCGTTTCCCACAGCTCCTTGACGCCCAGCGCGAAGATCTGCGGGTTCTCGCTCTTGATCCCTTGCCACTGCGTCCACGCCTGCCCCAGCGCGCCGCGGGTGCCCTCGGCCAGCACCGTCACGCGGGCGGTGAGGTCCGTGGCCGGCTCCGCGCCGGGGCCCGTGCTGCCGTCGCGCTTGAGCCCCGCGGGGGTCGTCCGCACGCCGCGGACACCCTGGCCTTCCACGAGCAGCGAATCGACCGGGAAGCCGGGGAGCATGTTGACGCCCATCCCCTCTGCCTTTTCGCCCAGCCAGCGGCAGATCTCGCTGATGCTGGCGGTGTAGTTCCCCGCGTTGTGCATGGGCGGGGGCGTGGGGATCTTGATCTGCCCATTCTCGCGCAGCAGGTAGACGGCTTCCTTGACGACCCTGTTCTTGAACGGAAAGTCCTCGTCCTTGAGCTCGGGAAAGAGCTCGCGGAAGGCGCGCGGGTTCACCACGGCGCCGGACAGGTTGTGCTCGCCCAGGGCGCTGGCCTTGTCCAGCACGGCGATCTGCGTCTCGCCCAGGGTGCCGCCGGCCTCGGTGTCCTTCTGGATCAGGCGCGACAGCTCGATGGCGCACGCCAGCCCGGCCGGGCCGGCGCCCACGATCACCACGTCCATCTCGATCGCCTCGGCGTCGGGCGCGTCGGCGACGATCATCCGCTCACGCGGAAGCGGCGGCTGGTGGCGGACGGGAAGGACGGTGCGTGCGGCGTCTGCCATGTGGCGGGTGCCCGGTTGTGGTGTCTGGTCTGGTTTCCGGAAGTCGCGGCGGATTATAGGGAGGGAACGGGGAAGAGGGAATAGGGAATGGCCGCGACGGCGAGATCGCGGGGAAAATTCGTTCCCCGGCCCTCCGCGCGCGCCACCACGTGCCCCACCTGGGACGGCAACGTCTCAGCATCCGCCGTCCCTGCGCCCCCTAAGTCGTTGCGAATACGGGATGGCGCACCCGGTGCGCGATTTGCTGCCGCACCGCCGTGTCCGCAGGTCCATCTCCTCCCCGGCCGGAGAACCAAGCCATGTCCGACAAGCCTGCCCGTTCCAAGCGCGAGATGCAACTCGTGGCGTCCGCGTCGCGCACGCCCTCTGTGCGCCTTGAGCCCGGGATGAAGCTGGAAGTGGTCGCCGTATCGTTGGTGGACGAGAAGCTCGCCAAGGTGAACGCGGAGGGCTCACGGCTGTGCGGCGGGAGCGGCACCTGCCTGGCGATCGTGCACATCGGCGACGACGTCATCAATCCCGCGCCCTGACCGGCCGCCCCGTGCCATCCACCGCATTCCTGCGCCCGTCGCGCTTCAACTTCAGCCTCCCCGTAGACGACGGCGTGGTGCTGTACAACGCCGCGTCAGGCGCGGTGATGCACCTCGGCGGGCCTCACGCGGGGGTCCTTTCGGGGCTGCTCACGACGGAGGCCGCGGACTTCGACGAGGGCCTGCTGCCGGACACGCTGGCGGGGCAGCTGGCCCGGTCCCGCTTCGTGGTGGACGCGGCCGGCGACGAGGTGGAGGCGGTCCGTACGCGCTTCTGGCAGGCGCGGCGGCAGACGCCGATGGTGGTGACGGTCACCACCACCATGGACTGCAACCTGGGCTGCTACTACTGCTACGAGGACCGCACGGGCGACCGCTTGGCGCTGGACGACGTGCCCGCGCTGGTGGCCGTGGTGCAGGAGCGGTTCGCGCGCGCGCCGTCCCCGGCGCTGCACGTGGATTGGTACGGGGGCGAGCCGCTGCTGAACGCGGAGTTCATGGAGGCGGCCACGCCCGCGCTGCTGGAGCTGTGCGCGGCGCGCGGCATCGCGTACTCCGCATCCATCATCTCCAACGGCACCTGCTGGCCCGATGACGCGGGCGCGTTCGTGCGCCGGCACCGCATCCGCCAGGTGCAAATCACCTTCGACGGCCTGCGGGCCAACCACGACCGGCGGCGCCGCTACCGCCGGGGACGTGCGCATCCCTCGGGGGAGTCGTCGTTCGACCGCGCCGTGGACCTGGTGGACCGGCTGCTGGACCACGTGCGGGTGGACGTCCGCTTCAACATCGACGGCCGCAACCGTGGCGACCTGCTCCCCTTCATCGCCTTCGTGCGGGAGCGGGGGTGGTTTGCCCGGCCCTTCCCCGCCGTGTTCCAGCCGGCGCGCGTCTCCGCGTACTCGGAGCGCAGCGCGTTCATGCGGGCCACGGAGCTCACGACGGAGGAATACGATGCGCTTCGGGCGGAGGTCCGCGCGGCGCTGGCGGGGGTGGGGGCCGTGGAGGAGTCCGAGGCGCCGGAAGGCGTGCCGCTCCCTCGCAGCTCCGTGTGCGCCGCCCTAGCCGACGCGTCGGTGGTGGTGGGCGCGGACATGCGCGAGTACCGCTGCGGGCTGCAGGTGAGCGAGCCCAACCGCGCCACGTCTCCCCGCCGCACGGCGCGGCCGCGCCAGCTCCCCGTCCTCACAGCCGGCGGGGACGGGGCGTGGTGGGCGGCGTTCGACCCCACCCGCCAGCCGCAGTGCTCGCGCTGTTCGTTCCTCCCCATCTGCTGGGGCGGCTGCCCCAAGAAGCACCTGGAAGGTGACGCGCACGCCCTGGCGGAGCAGGGCGCGTACTGGCGCGCCAACCTTCCCCGTCTGATCGCCCGCGCCGCGGGACGCGCGGCGCCGGAGGCATTCCACTACACCGAGGCGGACCAGTTCCGCGGCTGATCCCGGTCCTCCGTGTCGCTCGGGCAAGGAACCGGGCCCGGAGCGAGGACGAAAGATGAGGACGCAGGGAACACGGCGGTTCCCTGCGTCCTCGTTCTTGTGCCCGGCGTAAGGGATCGGCGTCAGCCGGCGCTTACGGCGTGCCCGTGTTGCTGGTGCTGCTCCGGTCCGGCGCGTCGCCGGACGTGCTGCTCATCCCGGTGGTGCCGGGACGGTGCGGCACGGTGTCGTTGATGGAGGTGGTCTGCTCCCGGGCGCTGGGCGAGCCGCCGGACTGGCCGCCCTCGCCGGGGCCGGGCGCGCGATCCTGGCCCACCGTGGGGGTAAGGCCGTCGTTGGAGCCGATGGCCGCGTCGGGGTTGTTGCCCGTCTCGGGTTGCCCCTCCTCGCCTCCGCCGCCGCACGCTCCCAGCGAAAGCGCCGCGGTGAGCGAGAGCGCCGAAATCCATCGATGCATGCGCATTTGCGTTTTGTCCTGTCTGCGGGTGGTCCGGTCATCGTCGGCGAGGGGACATTGCACGCGACGTTCCGCCGGAAATGCAGTGCCAAGTGCCTAGCGACAAGTGCAGGTGGCCGTTCCTCACCTGGCACTCGGCACTTGTCGCTTGGCACTGTCTCCTAGACCAGCGTGGGCTCCATGAAGTAGTCGAACCCGTGCTCGCTGCTGCGCCAGGCGCGGACGCGGAAGACGCGGCCGGGGGCGTCCGGTTCCAGGCGCACGTGCTGCGAGCCCCCATGCCAGAAGAAGCGCTGGCCCGTCAGCAGCTCCTCCACCTCCCACGGGTCGTGCCAGCCGATGCCCATGTCCGGCAGGGGAAAGTGCAGCATGGTCTCGTGCGCGGCGAACGGGTCCAGGTTCACGGCCACGAACACCATCGACGTCCGGTCCTCCGTCATCTTGCCGTAGAACAGGACGTTGTCGTTGTCCGCCGGATAGAAGCGCAGGTTGTCGTACTCGTGCAGCGCGGGGTTCTGCCGGCGCACCTCGTTCAGGCGCGTGATCAGGGGGCGGATGTTGCCGGGGCGATCCCAGTCCCATGCCTTGACCTGGTACTTTTCGCTGTCCAGGTACTCTTCCTTGCCCGGCGCCAGCGGCGTGGCCTCGCACAGCTCGAAGCCGCTGTAGATGCCATACACGGACGACAGCGTGGTGGCCAGGATGGCGCGGATCATGTGTGCCGGACGGCCGCCCCGCTGCAGGAACTCGGGGTTGATGTCGGGCGTGTTGGGGAACAGGTTGCCCCGGAAGTAGTCCTTCATGGGGCCCTGCGTGAGCTCCGTGAAGTATTCCGCGAGCTCGCCCTTGAAGTTGCGCCACGTGAAGTACGTGTAGCTCTGCGTGAACCCGGCCTTGGCCAGCGCCCGCATCATCTTGGGGCGCGTGAACGCCTCGGAAAGGAAGATCGTCTCCGGATGCTCGCGCTGCACCTCGCGGATCATCCACTCCCAGAACTGCACGGGCTTGGTGTGGGGGTTGTCCACGCGGAAGATCTTTACCCCCTGCTCTACCCAGTGCAGGATGACGTCGCGCCACTCCGCCCACTGCGCCTCCCAGTCGTCCCCGTAAAAGTTCAGGGGATAGATGTCCTGGTACTTCTTGGGCGGATTCTCGGCGTACATGATGGTGCCGTCCGGGCGGATGTAGAACCAGCCCGGGTGCTCCTTTGCGTACGGGTGGTCCGGCGACACCTGGATGGCGAAGTCCAGCGCGATCTCCAGCCCGTGCTCGCGCGCCGCGGCCACCATCCGCCGAAAGTCCGCCAGCGTGCCCAGCTCCGGGTGCACGGCCTTGTGCCCGCCCGCCTCGCTGCCGACCGCGTAGGGCACGCCCGGCTCGTCCGGCCCCGGGTTGAGCGTGTTGTTCTTGCCCTTGCGAAAGGTGAAGCCGATGGGGTGGATGGGCGGAAAGTACAGCACGTCGAAGCCCATGTCGCGCACGTACGGCAGCTTTTTGACCACGTCGTCAAAGGTGCCGTGGCGCGACTCGTCGTCCGACATGGAGCGCGGAAACAG
>DASQZE010000150.1:0-5384 GCA_035638875.1 Longimicrobium sp. | reverse complement strand
CAAGGGCCTGATGCACCCTGCCGAGCGCCTCCGGTCCGCGATCGGACGTCGCGATGGCAATCATCCAGTACGGCAGCTTTCGAGGCCGCAGGTGCGAGAGAGATGCGACGCGACGGCCGGACGCGCATCGGCCGAGTGGTGCAGGAGGCCGAGATCCTTGGCAGAGCGGCTGCTGCCGGCGAGGGGACGGCCATCCGCATTTTTTGCAGGAGGGGATGCTGGCCCCACGGAGCCGAAATCGGCCCAGGCACACACCCACACGATCGCGATCCGTAAAAGGCGGCCCTGGGCGGAAGGCCGTGTTCCTCGGACGGAACGGCTGTCGGTGCGCACAAGGCGGGGAAACCGCAGCTGGAAGGGATGAGTCCGCCTGCGCGGACCGCGCGCGGAGTTCATGCGGGGAATCCGTCCTCCGCTCGCGTACGCCCTCCGCGGGAGAAACTCGCCCGGTTCCGATCCGCAGTTGCAGGCCGTAACCTGTAACCTGTCCCCCGTAACCCGCAGTTCCCTGCCCCTCCACTGGCGCAACCCCCTGCAATCCGCCAGTTTACCGGCAGAAAACAATCACCCGGAATCCAACTGACATGCCCGTCACGAGCCTTACCCGGCGCGCGCTGGCCGTCCTCGTGCTGGCCGCAGCGCCGCTCGCCGCGCAGCAGGCCGCCACGCCGCCGTCGCAGCTCACCGTGGACCGCATCTTCGGCACGGCCGATTTTCGCCTGCAGACGCTGCCCACCATCCAGTGGATGGACGACGGCCAGCGCTACACGTTCGTGGACGCCAACGGCGACCTGATCGTTGAAGACGCCACCACCGGCCGCCGCGAAACCCTGGTGGCCGCCGCGTCGCTCGTCATGCCGGGCGCGCAGACGCCGCTGCCCATCGAGGACTACGAGTGGTCGGCGGACGAGCGCAAGCTGCTCATCTTTACCAACACGCAGCGGGTGTGGCGCGACAACACCCGCGGCCAGTACTTCGTGTGGGACCTGGACCGCCGCACGCTGGCGCCCATCACCACCCAGCCCGGCTGGCAGCTGTTCGCCAAGTGGTCGCCGGACAACACGCGCGTGGGCTTCGTGCGCGACAACGACCTGTACGTGGTGGACCTGGCCTCGGGGCGCGAGACGCGCCTGACCAGCGACGGCAGCGAGCAGATCATCAACGGCACCTTCGACTGGGTGTACGAGGAGGAGCTGGGGCTGCAGGACGGCTGGCGCTGGAGCCCGGACGGACGGCGCATCGCCTTTTGGCGCATGGACCAGTCGCGGGTGGGCACGTTCTACATGATGCAGGACACGGACAGCCTGTACTCGCACCCCATCGCCCTGCGCTACCCCAAGGCCGGCACGCCCAACCCCGTGGCCCGCATCGGCGTGGTGGGCGTGGACGGCGGCGCCACGACGTGGATGGACACGGGCACGGACCCCGAGGCGCTGCTGGTGCGGATGGAGTGGGCCGCGTCGCCGTCGGAGGTCATCGTCCAGCGGATGAACCGCATCCAGAACCGCGTGGACGTGCTGATGGCCGACGCCGCCACGGGCCGCAGCCGCACCCTGCTCACGGACACGGACTCGGCGTGGATCGACATCCGCACCAACGTCTTCGAGTGGGTGAACGGGGGCCGCAACTTCGTCTGGTCCAGCGACCGCGACGGCTGGCAGCACCTGTACCTGTACAACCGCGACGGCACGCAGGCCCGCCAGCTCACCCGCGGCAACTGGGACGTGACGCGGGTGATGGGCGTGGACTCCGCGGCGGGGTGGGTGTACTTCGGCGCCGCGGAGGAGGGGCCGGAGCAGCGCCACGTGTACCGCGTGCGCACCAATGGCCGCGGCGGCGTGGAGCAGCTGAGCCGCGAGCGCGGCACGCACGCGGCCACGCTGAGCCCGGCGGGGACGTACTACCTGGAGACGTACTCCACCCTGGGCACGCCCACGGTCACGCGGCTGCACCGCGCCGACGGCACGCCCGTGCGCACGCTGGCCGACAACCAGCGGGTGCGCGACGCGGTGGCCGCGCTGGCCATCCGCGCGCCGGAGTTCCTCACCATCCCCGCGGCCGACGGCACCCCGCTGAACGCGTGGATCATCCGCCCGGCGGACTTCGATCCGAACAAGAAGTACCCCGTGCTGATGTACGTGTACGGCGGCCCGGGCAGCCAGACGGTGTCGGACGTGTGGGGCGGCAGCCGCTACCTGTGGCACCAGTCGCTGGCGCAGCGCGGCTACATCATCGTGAGCGTGGACAACCGCGGCACGGCGGCGCGCGGCCGGGCGTTCGAAAAGGCCGTGTACATGAAGCTGGGCGAGTACGAGGCGGCGGACCAGATCGCGGCCGCGCACTGGCTGGCCCGGCAGCCGTGGGTGGACCCGGCGCGGCTGGGGCTGTGGGGATGGAGCTACGGCGGATACACCACGGCGTACACCATGACGCGCCCCAACCACCCGTTCAAGGCGGGGCTCGTGGTCTCGCCCGTGGCGGACTGGTGGCTGTACGACACCATCTACAGCGAGCGCTTCATGCGCACGCCGCAGGAGAACGCCGAGGGCTACCGCCGCAGCGCGCCGGTGAACTCGGCGGCGAACTGGTCGGGCCGGCTGCTGCTGGTGCACGGCACGGGCGACGACAACGTGCACTTTCAGAACACCGTGCGCCTGGCGGATGCGCTTCAGGCCGCGGGCAAGCAGTTCCAGCTGATGGCGTATCCCAACCGCACGCACTCCATCAGCGGCGGCCGCACGAGCCTGCACCTGCACACGCTGTTCACCGACTGGATCGTGCAGAACCTGTGATCTGACGGTCGTTCCCGGGCTCAACGGCGGGGCTCACGCGGAGACACGGAGAACTGCTCAAACGGCAACAGATTGGATCACACAGAGGAACAGAGGAACAGGGGCAACAGAGGAAAAGACTGGAAAGTCCTCCTCTGTTACCCCTGTTCCTCTGTGTGCGATTGCTGTTTCTCATTCTATTCTCCGCGCTCTCCGCGTGAAGCCATCGTTGGAGTGTGTTTAAGATTCCACCCGGCCTTCAAACACTCGGTTTGATTTCCTGAGGGAGCGCACGCGGGCAACTTCAACGTGCACAATCCTATGCGCGCGACCAAAGGATCTACTCGGCGCAACCGAGGGGCGGGCCTCCCGCCGCGTCGTCAGCCCTCGGTGATGCGGGCCAGATCCTTCGGTCGGCGCCATGGATCCAGCCGGGAGAAGGGTTTCGGCGGCGCCTCCCTCAGGAAATCAAACGAGGGGAGAGTTTCTTAGACACACTCTCAGAAGTCCCAGCGCACCGACACGCGAAGCTGCCGGGGCTCCACCGGGTGAAAGTGCACGTCCTCCACGCCGTCCGCGGGCTCGCCCCGCAACCGGGAGGCGTAGAAGTACTGGATGTCGGCGGCGTCCGAATCCAGCAGGTTCAGAACGGTGGCCTCCAGCCGCAGTCCGGACGGAAACGCGTATCCGGCCGCGGCGTTGAGCAGGGTCGCGGGGTCTGCGCGGACGGAGTTGTCCTCGAGGAGCGGATACGCCCCGAAGTGGCGCAGCCGCAGGGCCGCGAACGCGCCGCCGGGCTGCTGCCAGGAAATCCCGCCGGCGATGACGTTCTCCAGCGCGCCGGGAATGCGGTCCTCCCCGGCGGCAACGCCCGACAGCCGCGCCCGGGCCAGGGACACGTCCGCGTCCAGCGACAGCGACGGCAGCGGCCGCCAGAAGTTGGCCCACGTGACGCCCCTGCGCCGGCTGGTGGCCGTGGGCTCCGTCGCGCCCGCGTCGCCCACGAACAGCAGCTCGCTGTCCAGGTCCAGCGCCCACAGCGTCAGCGTGGAGCGAAGCCCGGGGAGCGGGGCCGCACGCACCCCCACCTCCGCGCCCCGCGACCGCACCAGGGGATCCACGCGCTCCGCCGGCTGCCCGCCGGCCGGGTCCACGGTAATTACGGTGCCCCGCGCGTCGTTGCTGTGAAAGCCGAATCCGCCGCTGAGATAGAACTCCGCACCGCGGCCCGGGGTGACCACCAGCGAGGCCTTGGGGCTGACGATGGCGGCGCGGCTCGTACCCGAGTTCTCGGGCCGGTCGCTCGCCACGTCGAAGGCAAAGCCGTCCGCGCGCACGCCGAGCACGCTTCGCAGCCACGGACGCCACTGCGACCGCGCCTCGGCGAACACGCCCGCGGACGTTTCGGTCACCTCGTCCTGGCGCACGGTGCCCTGCCGCACCCGGGCGCGGGTGCGGTGCAGCCCCAGCCCGTCGATCACGTCGGCCCGAAGCTGCGTCCCCACCGTCACCGCGTGCGCCAGGCCGAACAGGCGCAGCGGCTGCGACTGCGTGGCGTTGGCGCCCGCCACCATGCGCCGGTCGTGCTGGTGGAACTGGTCCCCGCCCTCCGGGTCGTCCAGGAAGTAGGCGAAGTTGGAGTACAGGTCCAGGTCGGACCAGACGCCGAAGAGCTGCACCTCGCGCAGGGCCGACGCCCCGGTGTGCGACCACGACGCGGAAAGGCTGTAGCGCCGGGCGTTTCCGCCGTCCGTGGAGTCGATCTGCGCGAAGCGGCCAATCATCCCGCTCTCTACCGCGCGAAGGGGAATCTGGTCGCTGGCGTTCCAGCGGTTGCCGTACGCCATGCCCAGCACGGACAGGCGGGACCTGCCCCGCTCGCGCGAGTAGCGGACGATGCCGGCGAGCTTGCGCGCGTCCTGCGGCAGCTCCCACGGCCCATCGTAGGTGCGGGCCTCGCCGCCCGCGAGAAGGGTTCCGCCGCCGACCGCCGCGGACGTGCCCGCCACCACCCGCGCCAGCCCGTTCTGCCCGGCCTCCGCGGCGGTGAAGGACCGGTCCAGGCCGCGCACGAGGTGGATCTCGGCGCCCCCGGCGCTGCCGAAGTCGCCCAGCTCCGCGTGGTACACCCCCAGCCGGTAGTGCAGAAAATCCACGAACTCGGGGATGAGGAAGCCCAGGTCCGTGTAGCCCTGGCCGTGGCCGTGGGTGGGCATGTTCACCGGCATCCCCTCCACGCGCGTCTGGAAGTCGGTCCCGTGGTCCAGGTTGAAGCCGCGGACGAAGTACTGGTTGGCCTTGCCGTCGCCGGAGTGCTGGGTGACGATCACCCCCGGCACGGTCTCCAGCACCTCGCCCTCGCGCATCAGGGGGCGGGCGGCGATGTCCTCCGCGCCCACGTATCCCTCCGACGCCGTGGCGGCCGTGCCGATCAGGTCGGTGATGCGCCCGCTGACGCGCACGGTGTCCAGGGAGGCGGAGCGCGCGGTGTCCGCCGCCGCGGCTGGGCCGACCTGGGCATTCGCCGCGCCGGCCGCGAGAAGGGCGAGCAGGATGAACAGCCCTCCGGCACGCCGGGATGGTTGGACGGCGGCATGCCGGGAAAGATCGGAT
>DASQZE010000149.1:0-1810 GCA_035638875.1 Longimicrobium sp. | reverse complement strand
CAGGAACTCGAAGACGTGCTCGCCCATCGCTGCTGTCAGATGACGGAGATGCAGGATCTCCTGCGAGGGCTCACCTTCTACCACTGGTGGCCCTCGACGCTCAACTGAATGCGAGTTCTTTATCCGGATTTGGTATCAGTGTCTGCAAGCGCGCGCGGGCGCCCCAGGAGGGACGCCCGCGCGCGATCGAAAGGATGCAGCCGCGCGCCGTGCTACGGGCGGGGGCGGGTGTTCCCCTCGGGAGTGTACGTGCCGCACTCGGCGCCGTTGCCGCTCACGCGGACTTCGATGCTGCCGGCGTGGCACTCGTGGTTCTCGTTGAACTTGCAGTCCGTCACCGTGCAAGCCCCGACCACCGAGGCCTGCGGCAGCGACTTCTCCATGGGATTCTGCATCAGTCCATCCTCCAGTAGGGGTTCCCTGCTTGCCATCCCCCTCTAGCAAGGTGCGGGCCAACCCGCGTTCCATGCAAGTACGCCTTCTACAACAACTTGCGAATGATTCTCATCCTCTTGCCGATTCGCCCACTGCTGAGCGACAACGGATGGGAATCACACCGAGGAACAGAGGCAACAGAGGAACTTCCGTCGTCCTCTGTTACCCTTGTTCCTCTGTGTGCAAGTGTCGTTGTCCGTCCATCTGTTCTCCGTGTCCTGCGCGTCTCCGCGTGAGGCCCATCTTTCACAGCAGAGTGCACAATCAACTGAGCCGCAAAGCGCAAGCCGGCCCCCGGACACGTCGTCCGGGGGCCGCTCCGCATCCTGCGCCGCCGGGTCCTACTTCTCGTTGGCGAGCGTGTAGAAGCCGGTGGCGCGCTGGGTGTAGCGCGTGGTGCTCGTCGTGTCGCCCAGGATCTGCGCGGCCGTGGCCGAGGCCGCGAACGCGTAGTAGTACTGCATGGGAATGTTGCGCGTGGCATCGTCCGCCCATGCGGGGCGATCGGGCATGCCGCGGAACTGGAACACGCGGTTGAACAGCACGTCGTTGCGCCGCGCATCGTAGTAGCCGCCCGTGAACTGCATCACCTGGATGTCCATGGGCATGCGCGCGTGCCCCGCCGTCTCGTCCGGCCGCAGCAGCTTGAACGCCAGGCCCTGCCGCGCCACCTGCGTGGCCAGCCCCAGCTCCAGGTGCGTGTTGGTGGTAGCCGCGAAGTAGATGGGCCGGTCGCCCCACGTGCGCTGCACCATCATGGTGACGAACATGTGGGCCGGGTCCAGCTGGGTCTCCGGCAGCACGTCGAAGCGGAGCCCTCGCGCCTCGAAGAACATGTTCTCGTCGGCCATGAGGGAGCCGCCCTGCGTGATCTGGTCGATCTCCAGGTCCGACAGGGCCAGGATGGGCCGCGTGGGCGCCCGCGGCGTGCCGTAGAGGGCGCGGGTGGGCTCCGTCGGCTCGTACGCGCGCTGGCAGATGATGCGCGTGGGATCCTCCATCGCCGCGCCCGGGCGGGCGCAGGGCTGCGTGAGATCGCGCAGCTGCCGCACGTACCACGGCGTGTTGAAGTACGACATCACGATCACGGTGACGTCGCGGCGAATGCCCTCCACCTCCTGCAGGTACCACAGCGGGAAGGTGTCGTTGTCGCCGTTGGTGATGAGCACGCCGTACGGCTCCACCGACTGCAGCAGGTTGTACGCGAAGTCGCGGGCCGCGTAGTCGCCGGCGCGCGTGGCGTACGCGGCGTTGGTGGCCGTGGGCACCAGGGCGATGGCCATCACCGCCGCTGCCGCCAGCGTGTACCGCTCGCGCTTGAGGAACACGGTGGCCAGCGCCGTCCACGCCGCCCTGTTCCTGGCGGCGTGGACGG
>DASQZE010000148.1:0-1939 GCA_035638875.1 Longimicrobium sp. | reverse complement strand
GATGGCGAGGGATGGCGAGGGATGGCGAGGGATGGCGAGGGATGGCACGCGGAGCTGTCCTGGTCGTTGCCGAGCACGATGTCCGCCGTGGCCGACGGGAGATGCACGGCACAGCGTCCACGCAGGTGGACTTCGCGTGTTCGTTGCGGCGAAGCGGCGAACTCAATCCGCCCCGGCTGGGAGTTCAGGGTCCGTGCACCGCCCGCGTCAGGTGCGGCCGGACGTCAGGAGCCTCGTCCGGTTGCCCGCCGCTCCAGCGGCCATTCGGAGAACGCGAACACGAAGATGGCGATCAGGTTGATGACGGGCACGAACAGCAGGAGCGACCAGGCGCCGGGATAGCCGGCCTTGGAGACGATTCGCCACGCCGGGATAAGCGGCACGATCAGGGTGAAGAGCAGGATCACGAGCTCTCCAAAGCCGAGTCCGAACGGCATGTACACCTTTCCGGTGGATGTGAGGTGAACGTGGATGGGGCGAGCTGTGCCCGCGGTCACGCCGCCGGGAGCCCGCCGCGGATCACCTTCTCCACGGCGGCGACAAAGACGTCGATCTCCGCGGGCGTCGTGTAGACGTTGGGGGTGACACGCACGCCCTCCACGGCCGCGTGCTTGATGGGCGTCGCGAGGATGCGGTGCGCGTTGAAGAGGTGCCCCACGAGCGCGCCCGGATCGATCCCGTCGATGCCGAAGTTCGCCAATCCGACGGCGAAGCCCGGGCGCAGGCTGGTGTGCATCCGCACGCGGTCATGCCGCATGAGGGCGCGGGCCCAGCGGTCGCGCAGGTACACCATCCGCGCCGCCTTGCGTGCGAGCCCGATCCCCTCCGAGAACGCGAGCGCTTCGGCGACGGCCAGGAAGTTGGCCGCCGGGTGCGTGCCGATCTCCTCGAACTTGCGGATGCTGGCGTCCAGCTTCGCCTCCGCCGCCTGCAGGGGCCACAGGCCGGGGATGCGGTCGCGGCGCACGTACAGCAGCCCCGTGCCGTGCGGTGCGTACAGCCACTTGTGCAGGCTGCTGGCGTAGTAGTCGCAGCCCAGCTCGTCGCGCGTAAACGGAAAGTGGGCAAACGCGTGGGCCCCGTCCACGATCGTCGGGATGCCGCGCCGCCGCGCCATCTCCACGATCTGGCGCACGGGAAGGATCTGCCCCGTGAGGTTGATCATGTGCGACACGTGCAGCAGCCGCGTGCGCGGGGTGATGGCGGCCTCGAAGCGGCGCACGACCTCGTCCGCGTCCTCCGCGGGGACGGGGAGCGATACCTGGCGCAGGACGATGCCGTCGCGGCGCTCGCGCTGCTGCCAGGTGGTGATCATCCGCGGATAGTCCTGGTCGCTGGTGACCACCTCGTCGCCGCGGGCCAGGTCGAAGCCGTTCTGGCAGATCTGCAGCCCCTCCGACGCGCCGCGCGTGATGGCCACCTCCTCCGCGTCCACGCCGAACATCCGCGCCAGCCCCGCGCGCACGGGCTCGCGCTGCGGCTCCAGCACGCGCCACATGGTGTAGACGGGCGCCTGGTTGCTGAAGTCCAGGTGCCGCTTCATGGCCTCCTGCACCATGCGCGGGCTGGGGCTCACGCCGCCGTTGTTCAGGTTGATGATGGAGCGGTCGACCGTGAACGCCTGCTGCACGGTGAACCAGAAGTCCTCGTCCTCCGCCACCTGCTCCGGCGTTCCCGGATGGTTGGCGAGCGCGTCGACCACGTCGCGCAGCCCGTCCTGCCCCGCGGGCGCGAACAGCGCGGCGGGTGCGGCGCCGGCGGTGGCGAGAAAGCGGCGGCGGGAGATCATGCGCGCTCGGAGGATCGGGGGGAGGGAAGGGAGTCGATGCGGGAAAGGTAAGCGGCGGCGGGCGGGCAATCCAGAAGCGGAGGGTTTTGATCGACGTTGGATTCTGAGCGGAAGGTCCAGAGCGTCTGGGTGGGTATTCTCGGGGGTGGG